>JAFSDF010000259.1 GCA_017436375.1 Clostridia bacterium
AAAAAGCAAATTTTACCCTTGTGCAACACAGATAATTCTGATTAATAAATATAAAAACAGATGTATTTCAGTTGAAATCAACTCAGACACATCTGTTTTTTGTTTTGCTTTTTGGTCTGCGCTTAATGCAACAGCCTCTTTACAGTTACTGATATGTAAATATAATATCAAGACCCTTAATCTTATAATCTATGCCCTGCTTTTCCATAGACCTTGTAATACCCGAAAGCATATCATAGTCTTTGGCGGTAATACGCGCATCCACACGGAGCTTATCGAATTCATCATTTCTGTTGCCCGGAATGAAGCCTGTGCACCACCAGTAGTAGCCATAAGGTCTGGAGAATTTTTTATTCCATTCAGCTTTGGTAAAGAGCTTCTTTTCGTACTCATAAAAGTCCATAGACATCTTTAACCGTTCACTGTCACCTACTGCATCGTAATGAGCGATTTTTCTGTCTGCAGGCTTTTTGTAAACACCTATTTCCGCTCCGTAAAAGAGAAGTCCGTACTGTCCCTTCCATATCTGAATCATCCAGTTTTCCTTCTTGTAGTCAAACTTAAAACGGATGGTATCAAAATCGATAAAGGCGATCTCGGAAAAGATGTCGAAAAGCTCGTTATAGCCTACGATTCTCTGCCAGGGATCAGAGGCAGTATAAAAGCATTTTTCCTTAGCGTCATAAAGATACCCGGCTATTCCCGACTCGGATAAGCCATTTTCTTTTTCGGTATCCTCCTTATCCGCAGGCTTGACTACGGGTGTAGTCTGCTCCTGCTCGAGTCTTTCCTGCTCCTCAAGATAATCATTAATGGCAATTACTACCTTTTTCACCGCTGCAAGTACCTGTTTAAATGCATACAGAACCTGCTGCTCCTGCTGATTTGTCTCACCTGCTGAAGCACTGCCGCTTTCAGTTGAGGTCTGTGCTTTCACGGAAACATCTGAGCCGACAGCGGCTCCGTTTAAAGGTATCGCACAGAATATCATTACCGTACACATAAATAATGCAACTTTTTTAATAAAGCTTTGTCTCATTACTCTGCCCCCAAGTAAACTGTTGAAGAGTATTTTAACATATTTTGTAAAAAAAATCAACTGTAAAATCAATGCTTAAGTTTAATTCTGCATTAATCGCCATCTCAGAGAAAAAAACGGTACGAACCCTTGAGTCCGTACCGTAAAAGCTGTTTTAATTACTGATATATAATCTTAATATTAAGTCCGTCGACAGAAGACATTACGCCTTCGTTTTTCATTTCCTCACTGTCAAGAACTCTCTTTACGGCTGAAAGCATCTCGTAATCCTTCATCGTAATTCTGGCCTCTACGCGGAGCTTATGGAAGGCCCCGAGAACATTACCGGGAGTAAAGCCGGTGCACCACCAATAGGAGCCGTAAGGTCTGGAGAATTTTTTAACACCGCCGTTATAAAAGTCCATAGACATTTTCAGACGGTCTTCATCAGAGGCGCAGTCATAGTGATCCACATCTCTGTCCTTCGGTTTAGTGTAAATACCGATCTCTGCTCCGTAGAATACGAAGCCGTACTGTCCCTTCCACAGCTGAAGCATCCAGTCCTTATCATCATAATCGAATTTAATTCTGACCGTATCGAAGGAAATGGCCACACCCGGAGCGAAAACATCGAATGCCTCGTTATAGCCTATGGTTCTCTGCCACGGATCGCTTGCCGTGTAGAAGCAGTTTTCTCTGGCATCATAGAGAAAGCCCGCTATACCTGAGGCTGAAAGGTCGTCACCGTAAGGACTGTCCGGCTCATAGCTGCTTTCAAAGAAAATAGTAGCAGGAGCTGAATACTCGGTGGTATATATTTTTTCCGCACCCACATAGGCTCTTACCTTATAGGTGTAGGAATCTGTACGGGTAAGGGTGTCATCGGTATATGTAATGTCAGAGGTTTTGCCTATTGTTTCCCATTTTCCCTTGGAAACATTATATCTGCATACCTCATAGCCTGTGGCTTTGCCGTTTGCCTTCCAGTACAGAGCAACCACTCTGTTATCGGTAGCGGCACCAAGATCGGTAGGAGTATTCGGCAGAGTATAGGCATTAAGCTTTTCGGAATAACCGCCGTAATTATTTTTGGAATCGTACTTTTTATAGGCTCTTACTCTGTAAACATAGGCAGTACCGGGCTCAAGCCCCTTTAAGCTGTAGGAGGTAGAGGAGGTGGTTTTTACCTTTTTCCATTTGCCTGTAGAATCCACATAGCGGTATACCTGATAGCCGTCTGCACCCTTTACCTTACTCCATTTAACCGTGAAGGAAGATGTGGTAACTGCCGTAAGACTGACTCCCCCTACATCGGGAAGAGCCGTTCTGAAGGAGTAGGCACTTGATTTGGTTCCGTAAACCTTGCCGTCCTTTTTATGGTAAGCGGCTATTCTTACCTTATATTTAGTGTCAGATGAAAGCTTCTTAAGAGCACAGCTGTTTTTTGTAACAGTACCCTTTGAAATATATTCCTTCTTTTTGCTGTCGTAAATGAAGACCTCATAGCCTGAGGCACCCTTAGCCTTTTTCCAGCTCAGCTTTACATTTGAGGAGCCTAAGAAGGTTGTCTTTATGCCTGTAACCTTGGCAGGCTCTGTCACTGCCTTGACTGCATCGGAATAGGAGCCGTAGGTAGTTTTCTTACCCTTGGTCTTATATGCGCGGACCTTGTATTTGTAGGTTTTACCTGCGGAAAGTGATGAATCGGTATAGGTAGTCTTTTTGGTTTTGGCAAGATATACATACTTGTCCTTTTTCGAGCTGTATTTATAGATACGGTAGCCCGTAACTCCCGAGGCCTTTTTCCATTTGAGAGTTGCCCTACTCGCCGAAACGGAGGATACCTTTACGCTTTTAACCTTGGCAACCTTTGGTGCTGCCGAAATAACTGCTGAACAGGTAAAAATTACACTCATACACATAAATGTGCAAAGTATTAATTTGTATATTTTTTTCATCTGTATACTCCTTATGATTAATTTTTGCCCGTATGTAGTAAATACCTGTGATAAATTATGCTAATGCCACACCGCCGAAGGGTCTGATGGAAAGCACATAGCAGGAATCGTCACCGAAAATAGATTTCATAGCATCAGTATATTCACCGATAAGCTCATTGGGAACGAAGGCCTGAATAGTGCCTGCGAAGCCGCCGCCGTGTACTCTCCAGGCACCCTTGCCTGCGAGAAGCTGCTCACTTACAGCCAAAGCAAGGGAAAGAGGCTGATTTTTCGGAGCCTTACAGGTGTAAACATTCTGATTATACATATAAGAGGAGCGGCCGCTGGCTATGATAAGCTCCTTGAAGGCCTCGAAATCATTTCTGCCGAGAGCTTCAGCCTGAAGAACTACCTTCTCATTCTCGCCGTAGAAATGAAGCGCTCTGATAACGGCTCTTTCGCTGAGCTTTTTGCTGATGTCACCTGCATTTGCGATAACATCCTTCTTTTCACATTCACGCAGAACCTTTTTACCGAAATACTGTGCGACAGCCTCCATTTCGAGTCTTACTGCGGCATATTCATCCGTAAGGTCAGAGTGGCTTCCCTTAGTATCAACTATGCACAGGCTGTGACCTGAGGAAGCAAAGTCAAAGTCAATCTTGTTAATAACAGGCTTATCAGTATCCTCGAAATCGATGGAAACGAAGCCGCCTACGGAGCAGGCCATCTGGTCGAGAAGACCGCAGGGCTTGCCGAAGTAAACATTTTCACTGTACTGAGAAATTTTAGCGATTTCTACAGGATCAATCTTTCCGTCATTGTAAAGATAGTTAAGCATAGTGCAGACAAGAACCTCGAAGGCCGCAGAGGAAGAAAGACCTGAGCCTGAAAGCACCTGTGAGGCTGTAGTAGCATCAAAGCCGCCTACCTTATAGCCGAGCTGAGAGAAACGGGAGGCAATACCTCTGATGATGGACTGGCTTTTGCCCGCTTCAGCATCCTTGACTCCGAGATCAGCACAGTTAACCTCGTCCATAGGATAACCGGCAGACTTGATACGGATGACTCCTTCATCGTTTTTGGAGGCGACAGCTATGGCATCGAGACTGATACCGGCAGCTAATACAAGACCGTGGTTATGGTCAGTATGATTTCCGCCTATCTCGCTTCTGCCGGGAGCAGAGAAAAGAGAAACATCTCTGCTTACTTCCTTATCAAAAAGCTCACGGAAGGCAGAAAGCACCTCGAGAAATCTCGAATACTGTGTGCCGTAAGCTTCTTTTTCATAAACAACAGAGAAGCTTTCGTCGAGACTGTGCTCTCTGAGTAATTTTTCCATTTCCTTTGAATTTATCATTTTAATCAACCTTCCTTTGATTATTTGTTTTTTAATGGGGTAATGCTCAGCACACCGCTGACGGCAAGGAGAGCTATTCCCGAGAAGACAGAAAGTGTGATAAAGGGCATAATAAAGCTGGCCGAAGCGGGATCAAACACATTTCTGCCAATTACTGTGTAGGAAAAAAGCTTATATGCAAAGCCCGCCAGAGATGTACAGATAAATGCAGTATAGGATATGTCTGTAGAGCCGTAAAGACCGCTTACGGAATTAACGGGCATACCCGGAATAAAACGAAGCGCAAAAAGCACAAGAGGCGAGCCCGTTTTACTTTTATCAATAAAATTATAAACCGAATCGTATTTACGCAGTATCTTTTCCGCATTGCCTCCGCCGAATTTCCTTCCCCAGAAAAATTTAACAGAGAAAAGAATTATAAGGCCTGCAATATTTATCAGAACAGCATAGTACCAGCTGAACAGCACACCCGCAACCACGCATATACAGGAAATCGGAAACCAAGGGATTACGGCCTTCACTGCGTAATTCAGCAGAATAAAAATAACCGAAACCGCAGAAGCACCGTAGGCCTGCATCCATATTTCGTAAGAAAGAAGTGTGTCGGTATATTTGCTGTACCATTCCAGAAACGGTTCTGATTTAAAAATACGCAGAAGAAGCGCCAGTGCCAACGCGAAAAGCAAACATACGAAAGCCGAGAAATTCAGTATGTACCGAATACTCTTTTCTTTTTTCAAACAAGTCACCTCATTTTATCATTTGGTGATACAGAGACATAAAAACTCTATTTTACACTATTATACATTTTCATTTTATAATATATACTCCGCAAGGTCAAGACTTTTTTTGAAAAACATCTTTTTTTCTTAATGATTAACTATGTACTTTTTATCTGAACTGTGATATAATCGCCGTAGAAAAAATGCGAAAAGGAGATTATAATGAAACTCGTAATTTTAGACGGATATACAGAAAATCCCGGCGACCTTTCCTGGGACTGGCTTAAGGATACCGTAGACGAATACACTGTTTACGACAGCACACCTCAGGAAAAGGTGCTCGAGCGATGTAAGGATGCCGACATCGTGGTAACGAACAAAAAGCTTATCACCAAGGAAATCATCGACGCTCTCCCCTCTCTTAAGTTCATCGCTACCCTTTCCACGGGCTATAATGTGGTAGATATCAAAGCGGCAAGAGAGAGAAGCATCCCCGTTTCAAATATACCCGCCTACAGCACAGACGGTGTAGCTCAGCTTGTTTTCGCCCTTTTGCTGGAAATGACAAACGCTGTGGCAATACACAGTGAAAGCGTAAAGGATGGTGACTGGTGCCGTTCAGAGCATTTCTGCTACTGGAAAACTCCTCTCACGGAGCTTCGCAACAAGGTATTCGGCATTATCGGCTTCGGAAAAATAGGCTCAGCTGTAGCAAACATCGCCAATGCCTTCGGTATGAGAGTTATTGCCTACTCACCTAACACAAAAACCTACGACGGCTTCGGTGAAGTGGAATTTACAGATAAAGAAAGAGTCATCAGAGAAAGCGATGTTATCTCTCTGCACTGTCCTCTTACAGCGGAGACAGAGGCTATGGTGGATATGGATTTCCTCACAAAAATGAAAAAATCCGCCTTCCTTATTAACACCTCAAGAGGTCCCGTAATAGTAGAAAAGGATCTGGCTGACGCACTGAATGAGGGCATTATAGCAGGTGCAGGACTGGATGTGCTCTCTCAGGAGCCTGCCGATGAAAACAATCCTCTGCTCAAATGTGAAAAATGCATTATCACTCCACATATCGCCTGGGCAAGCTTAGAGGCAAGAACGAGACTGATGAATATTTTTGAAGGAAACATAAAGGCGTTCTTAGACGGAAAGCCGAGGAATGTAGTAAACTGAATAAAGGACTGCTGCGGAAATGGAAATATCCGCGGCAGTTTTTGTATACAAAAGAAAACACTCCCCGTCAAGAGGAGTGTTTAATTATAGCTTTTTTATAAAAAAGTTAGAATCGGAATCAGTCTTCCTTTTTCTTAAGACATACAACTGCTGCTGCAGATGCAACTGCAAGTGTAGCCATAGCTACTACAACTGCAGAGGTATCACCTGTCTTAGGAGTTTCAGTGGTAACTACTGCGGGCTTCTTTGTAGTGGTCTCTTTAGTGGTTTCTTCAGCTGTGGTTTCTTCTTCAACCTCACCGATGAAACCGATGTACATATTGGCAAAGAAGTTAACGATGTCGTTATCAAGAATGCCTTCGATAGTAGCAGTATCAAGACCGAGTGCTGTAAGACCGCTCTTAAGGGTTTCAGCGAGACCTGCTGTAAGGTTAGTTACAGTAGCTGCCAGATCCTGTGTTTCACCGCCGGAAAGAGCTGCTGTGCTGCTGAGTACGCTGGTGATATCGAAACTACCGAGAGCGCTGAGGTCGAAGTTTGCAAGGTCAATACCTGCGCCTGACATTGACTCTGAAACGACAGCGAGGAGTGAATCGAGGTTTGATGCATCAAAACCGCTGAGCATATCAGTAATAGCAGAAGTATCCGTGGTAAGGAGGCTTGTAAGCCAGCTGAGATCGAGAAGATTTGTTGCAGCTGCAGCCTTAGTAGTGTCATCAGCCTCTGCTGAATCGTTAGCTAAGTACTTATCAAGAGCAGCTTCCATCTCTTCTAATTCCTCAACATCTACACCGCCTGCAATTTCGTCAAGCTCAACATCGGAAAGTGCTGCTGATGCAGTGGGAACAAGCATGCATACGCAAAGCATGGCTACTACAAGAATACCTAAAATCTTTTTCATAGTGAATCTTCCTTTCTATAGATTTATATCAACGGCAACGCCGCAATATACAAATCATCTATAGTATTATACAATATCTAGTATCAAAAATCAATATAAATTTCAAAAAATCTTTCGAATTAATGAACTTTATATCATATTACCAAGTTACGAGTACATCAAGGCCGTCTGTTGCATAATCTTCACCAAGAACCATACCGTTTGATTTGAGTGCATCGCAGAAGCCGAGAAGCATATCGTAGTCCTTCATAGTGATACGGCATTTGAGTGAAAGCTCAGAGCGGTCCATAAGATTGTCAAGAGTTCCGGGAACAAAGCCTGTGCACCACCAATACTTGCCGTAGTCTCTGTGGTAGATCTCTTTTCCGTCGCGGTAGCCGGTAAGCTCCATATAAAGTGCATCTTCGTTGCTTGCGGCATCATAGTGATCATTCGGTCTTGATTTGGGCTTAGTGTAAACACCGATTTCGTGACCAACGAACACAAGACCGTACTGTCCCTTCCAGAACTGAATCATCCAGTTCTGATCCTTATAGTCGAACTTACAGCGCATAGTATCCATATAAATGCTGACAAGGCCGGCGCCTACATCAAAGATTTCGTGATAGCCGAGTGCTCTCTGCCATGGATCACTGCTGGTATAATAATAATTTCCGTTGGTATTATACTGATAGCCCGCAAGACCCTCGTCGAAAATACCGCCGTTATTGGTGTTTTTCTTTGTCGTGGTTTTATTGTTATCAATAACCGGAGCCGTAGTTCTTTCCGTGGTAGGTTCAGTGGTCGTAGGCTCAGTGGTGGTGGGCTTAGTGGTGGTGGGTGCCGTCGTGGTAACAGCAGAAGAAACAGGGAAAGTGGTTATAACACTTTCGATTTTAAGTGTGGCGGATAAATCTGCACCTGTGGTGGGAGCCGTGGTAGTAGGGGCTGTGGTGGTAGGAGCAGTGGTGGTCGGTGCCGTAGTAGTCGGCGCTGTAGTGGAAATCTCATAAACCGACGGCACTGTAGTTCCTGTGTCAATCTTATTACTGAGTGCTCTCACACCTAAAAATGAGCCGGTACACACTACTACCAGAGCCGCAATAATTATAATATTGACCTTATTCTTTTTCAAATCCATATTTATGTAATCCTCCTGAGAGTAATCTTTACAAATCCTATTACAGGTACTATAAGAGTAGCAGAAAACCCGACAAAGGTCAAGGGTATTTTAACATTTTTAACAATTATTTATAGCTTTTTCAAAATCAATCGGACAACCCATTAATAAGGGCTGTCCGTGAAATTTATCAGTTATTACCGAAAATGTTTCTGCCCTTGAATACAGGGAGAATGTCACTTTCATCCTCGTCGGGCTCATCGAAAATGGAGCCTGTCTTTTTGGGAGGAGTTTCGATCACATCAAAGGTCTGTGCGGGAGCTGCGGGCTCATTTGAGGAAACATCCTGAACAGGTGCTTCAAAAACAGGAGCCTTTTCCTCTGCTTTAGGCTTGGCACCCTGCTCAAAGATAGATGCGAAGCCCTGGCCGAAGCGGGTAGAAGCAAAATCAACTGCATCAGCACCTAAGGTAAAGATGGAGCCTGCAGAGCTCTTTGTTGACTGGCTGATGAACTCGGGAGCGGCACCCTGCTGTGCGGGCTGTGCGCTCTGCTGTGCATCAAATGCTGTCTGAGGTGCTTCCTGCTTTTCGATGCCGAAGCCTGTAGCGATAACGGTAATGCGCATTTCGTCGCCCATTTCTTCATCGAATACAGAACCGAAGATGATATTTGCATCGGGATGTGTTGCCTCGGAAATAAGTGTACCTGCCTGCTCGATCATATCCAGAGACATATCGGAGGAGCAGGTAACATTGATGATGACACCGCTTGCTCCGTCAATAGCAGTTTCAAGGAGAGGACTGGTGATGGCCTGCTTGGTTGCCTCAGCTGCACAGTCTGCGCCTCTGCCTGAACCGATACCCATATGAGCAAGACCTGCGTCCTTCATTACGCTTTTGATGTCAGCAAAGTCCAGGTTGATATAACCGGGAACCTTGATAGTATCTGAAATACTCTTTACGCCCTGCCATAAAACATCGTTTGCTTTACCGAAGGCATCCTTCATTGAAAGAGATTTGTCACCGAGAAGCTTAAGTCTTTCGTTAGGAATAACGATAAGGCTGTCTACATGCTTTTCGAGCTCTCTGATGCCGTCCTCAGCCTGCTGCATTCTCTTTTTACCCTCGAACTTGAAGGGTTTGGTAACAATACCAACGGTAAGAGCACCGAGCTCACGGGCAATCTCTGCCACAACGGGAGCTGCACCGGTACCTGTACCGCCGCCCATACCTGCGGTGATGAATACCATATCTGTGGAGCGTAAAGCATCGGCGATTACATCGCGGCTTTCCTCGGCTGCCTTTCTGCCGATAGCGGGATCACCGCCGGCACCCATACAGCCCGTAACCTTTTCACCGATCTGAATTTTGTGAGTTGCTTTAGAATTCTCGAGAATCTGTCTGTCAGTATTGATGGAAAGAAACTCCACACCGACAATACCTGACTCAACCATTCCGTTAACGGCATTACCGCCGCCACCGCCGACACCGACTACCTTAATCTGGTTATAAGCGATGTTTTCGTTATCCATTACGAAGCCCATTTTACTTCCTCCTAAATATATTTGAATTTGATGAATTTAAAATTATTATGCCGACCGTTACAGGTCACAGCAACCTATTATTCAAGTTATTATAACACAGTATTTCAAAAAATACAATAACAAACCGCATATTTTTTTATTACGAAAGTTTACAGCACTTATTTTTTCATACTGCCGGGTTTAAATACGGTCTGACCTTCATAGCGTGTTTCGATGTATCCTGTCTGACCGTTTATAATGTCCTCGTCCTTTTCGATTACATTAACGGCATCCCCGAGCTGGCTCTCAAGTCTGGCGCAGTCACCGAGATAAATATTTATTCTCGAATCATAAACAGCACTCACATCCCTGAGGTCTGCCACATTAATTGTACCCTTGGTAAATTTACCGTTCTGTCCGAGAACAGCCACGATTTCCTTTACCTTTTCGTATCTGTCCTTATTATTCTCCGAAGGAACGAAGCTCTCACCGGCCACAGCCTTCTGCTCCTCGAAGCCCTCGATAAGATACCTGCCGTCAGTCAGCTTTTTCTTTTTAAGAGAAAGAACCTTTCCGTCGGCATCGAGACAGATATAGCCCGTACCGTTTTCCAGAAGAAGCTTTTCCTCGGTAGGCGTTACCTTCAGTACAAGAGTGTCGGGGAACTGATAATCTACCTGCACCTCCTTGATATAAGGCAGAGCCTTGGTTACGGACTCATTCACTGTCCTTTCCCGTACACTGAGCATATTTATACCCACATAAACATTTGCCGCTTCTGTTATTTTCTTATCCTTGTAGCGGCTTTCGCCCTCAATACTGATGACAGCTACCACAGCCCCCTGCTGATAAACATAAATGCCCACAAAGGAAAAGACTGCTATAAGAGCCGCTACAACGGTGGCAACGGCAATAATTTTAGCTCTCCGTCTGGTTTTACGGCTCTTTTTACTGCGCATTTCATCATAGGAAACACCCTGTCTGCTCTGCTGCTTTACCCTTTCCCTTGATTTAGCCTGTTCGCGAGCCCTCTTTTTTTCTCTCTGTATTCTTGCCTGTTCTTCTTTCAGATTTGTGTTGCGGGTATCTCTGCCCTTAGGCTGTCGGCTTTTGCTGCCTACAGGCCTTTTTTCCTTGGGAGGCGCTTTTTTCTTTTTGCTTTTTTCAGCCTTCGGAGAAGAAAGCTTTTTTCCGTCGGCTTTCGGCGTTTTCCTTCCGCCCTCCGAAATCCTGTCCCGTGTCACATCGGCGCCTGCCGTTTTTCTTGTCTGCGTTTTTTTACCGGCAGATGCAGTCCTTGCACTGTCACCGACAGGTCCTCTGCTTCTCTCATCGTTTTTTCTGACAGGAGTATTTTTTTTCGGTGAGGGACCGCCCGTGCTTATAGGCTCCCACATAGAGGAGGTTACATTCTGCACGGTCCTGCCGACATTCTTTTCGTCATATCCGCCGAAGGGATTATTTCTGTCTGCCATAAAAATACACTCCTTTCAGAAAAATACGGCAACTGAACAAGTGAACGATAAACCGCCACCGACAGCCGCCGAAAAATGAGTTAAGCTTTTATACGTTTTATATCTGCTCCTAAAGCTGTTAAACTTTCCTCTATTTTTTCATAGCCTCTGTCAATATGACTGACATTACCGACCAAGGTACTGCCCTTAGCTGTAAGTCCCGCCACTACCAGAGCGGCACCGCCTCTCAGATCCGAAGCCGTTACCGATGTGCCGTAAAGCTCCTTTACCACGTCGATAAGGGCAATTTTTCCTTCTATTTTTATCCTTGCGCCCATTCTTATGAGATCACTGACATGCTTGAAGCGGCTCTCAAAAATGTTTTCGATAATTACACTGGTGCCCTCAGCCACAGTAAGCATAGCCATAACGGGAGCCTGAGCATCGGTAGGAAAGCCCGGATAAGGCATAGTTCTTATGTCACGGACAGCACGAAGACCTTTTTCTGCCCGTATTCTTAACAGATTCTTTCTGTCCTCTACGAGACAGCCCGCACTCTCGAAAACAGGTATCACCGTGCGGAAATGGTTAGTGTTTATTCCGTGAAGGGTAATATCTCCCCCCGTTACTGCCGCACCGGCCATATAAGTCAATGCAACTATGCGGTCTGCCATAACAGTATAACGGCAGCCGTGGAGCTTGCTTACACCCTCTATAATAACAGTCCCCTGCATACGGAAACTTATTTTGCACCCGCATTCATTCAGAAATGCTACCAGATCGTAAATTTCAGGCTCTCTGGCCGCATTATGGATCACGGTTCTGCCCTTGGACAGTGCCGCGGCAAGAATGATATTTTCCGTAGCGCCCACACTGGGAAAGGACAGGCTGATAACAGAGCTGCGGTTTTCCTTAGCCTTTTCGCACCGTATATATCCGTAGTCCTCATCTATTCTGTAGCCCATAATTCTGAGAGAGCTCAGATGCAGGTCAATAGGCCTAAGACCTATTTCACAGCCGCCCGGAGCAGAAAGCTCTGCCTTACCGGTTCTGCCGAGAATTGAACCTAAAAAAACTATCGATGAACGCATTTCCCGCATCAGGGAATCCGGTATATTATAACACGACACCGAGGAAGAATCAACGGTAACGGTGTTATTTCCTGTTTTTACTTTACAGCCGAGATGCCGCAGTATGCTGATAGCCGCCGCAGTATCCGTAAGGTCAGGACAGTTATGTATCTGACAGACACCGCCCACCAGAACAGTAGCCGCCAGAATGGGAAGCGAGCTGTTTTTAGAGCCCTGAACGGCCGTCTCTCCCTTAAGCGGTCTGCCTGAATTAACGATTAAACTGTCCATAAAATCACACCTTTCACCCCATTGTATGCAAAAAGGGTAAAAACGGTGAGTTTTCATATAAAAATCTTACCTTTTTATCAGAGAAATCACAATATCTGCAATCTGCTCCTTGGCATTGTAGACAGCCATAGCCTTAGCGTTCTGCTCCATCTCAGCTCTCTTGTCCTTATCGTTTACGAGTGAGCAGAAAAGCCCGTCCATTTTTTCGTCGGTAAGCTCCTTTTCCTCGATAACACAGGCCGCTCCTCTGTTAACCAGAGCCATAGCATTATGGTACTGATGATTTTCCGCTACATTGGGAGAAGGAATAAGAATGGATGCCTTGCCCAGAGCCTGAAGCTCTGAGAGTGACGATGCGCCCGCACGGCAGATTACTATGTCAGCGGCGGACATACATCTGTCCATATCGCTTATGTATTCACGGATTTCCACATTGGAGGCCTTTTCCGTGTCCACACCCATTTCCCTCAGCTTTTCGGGTACCCACAGCCCGTACTGTCCCATAGCGTGAAGGAAGCGGATATTCTCATCCTTATGATGTGCGGCGATAATTTTTGTCATAGCATTGTTTATGGTAGCTGCACCGAGACTTCCGCCCATAGACAGAACGAGGATTTCATTATCCCTTATGCCCATTTCAGCTCTGGAAAAGTCTCTGTCAGCCTTCAGCATCTCCCCTCTTACGGGAAGACCTGTGACCACGGGAGGATTTTTACACTGGAGATATTTTTCGGCCTCCTTTGCCGTGAGCATTACCCTGTCCACTGCCTTGGCGAGGGTTTTATTAGTCACACCCGGGAATGCATTCTGCTCATGAATGGCTGTGGGAATACCCATTTTAGCCGCCATACGGAGTACAGGGCCGCTTACATAGCCGCCGAAGCCTACCACTACATCAGGAGAAAAGTCCCTGATTATCTTCTTTACAGCCGAGGACGAGGTGAGAAGATAAAATACGGCAAGTATATTTCTTATAATGTTTTCAACGGATATTTTTCTCTGAAAGCCCGCTATTCTGATAGTCTTAAGCTTAAAGCCTGCATTAGGAACAAGCTTGGTTTCCATTTTTCCCTTAGCACCTACGAAAAGGATTTCTGCATCGGGATACCTCTCTCTTATTTCACCTGCCACAGCAAGAGCAGGATTAATGTGTCCGCCGGTTCCTCCGGCAGCAAACAATATTTTCATTTTAATCATTCCTTTTCAACCTTTGAATTTCGCGAAACTGACAGGACAATGCCCATTTCAGTCAGCAGTACAAACAGTGCCGTGCCTCCGTAGCTGAAAAACGGAAGCGCCATACCTGTGTTCGGTATGAGGTCGGTAACTACGGAAATATTGATTATTACCTGCAGAGCCACCTGAATCATTATACCCATTACCACCAGAGAGCCGAAAAGATCCTTGCATTTGGCGGCGATCATAAAGCCTCTGCATATAAGAGCGGCAAAGAGAATAATAACGAATGCCGCACCGATAAAGCCGAACTCCTCACAGAAAACAGGAAAAACAAAGTCGTTCTGCGGTTCGGGAATGTAGAGCTGCTTCTGCTTTGAATTGCCGAGTCCCACTCCGAAAAGACCGCCTGATCCGATGGCATAAAGGCCGTTAACCGTCTGTCTTCTGTTTTCGATATAGGCGGGATTATCCTTATCGAGCCAGCACATAATACGGCTGGCCGCAAAGCCGAAGCCGTCAAGAATGTCGGGCTTGATTATCACTAAGGCAACCACTGCGGCTATAGCACCGAAAACTGCGGCAAAGTAAATCTTTTTGGTACCGCTGAGCCAGGTCATGGCGATAGCCATTAGCATAAGCAGTATGGCGGCAGAATAGTGCTTTTCCAGGAGAACAAGTCCGAAATAGGACACAGCCACTATCGCCAGAAGAACACAGGCCGAAAAGGGTGTCCTCGCAAAGGAGAAAAACTTTTTTTCAAACTCAGTAAGTGTATCCCTCTCGGGTGTGAACTTACCGATTTTATTTTTAGGTGCTCTGAGAGCGTTTTTCATAACGCATATCATATATGCCATTACGATAATCAGTGTGAACTTCGCAAATTCCGATGGCTGAAGCTGAAATCCGCCGATATAAATCCAACGGCTCGTTTCCGCCTCACTGCCGAGATTATATATAAGTGTGTAAACCAGAACTATTACTGTCGTAATATAAGCAAAGGGAGCAAATCTTCCGTTGAAAACCCTGTAGTCAATCTTGCTGAAAACTGCCATAAAGAAAAATCCTATCACAGCATTTTTAAGCTGAGAAAAGAAAAATTCATTGGCGTCGCCTCTGTTATAGGTCGCATAGGCATAGGATGCAGAATACATAGCGATTATGCCTACAGTAAACAGAAGCAGAACTATACAGGCAAAGACCACATCGAAGCTGCCCTGCTGGATGAAATTCGTTCTCACCCTGCTTCTAAGATAATTATAAAAAGCGACAGGTCCCATAAATTTAGGTTTCTTAGCCCTGACTGCCTTTTCCTTCATACCTTTCCCTCCTGCCTCACAAATTCCTAAGGCTTAGTTTATACTGTGAAATACATAACAGCCACACCGATAATACAGCCGATAAGGCTTACGGTGCTGAATACGGCTACAATTTTATTTTCGCTCCAGCCGGACATCTCAAAATGATGATGGATGGGAGCCATTTTAAATACCTTCTTTTTACGGAGCTTTATGGAGCCGATCTGAATAACATCAGAAAGAGCCTCGATAACATAAACGATACCTATGGGTAAAAGAATTACGGGACAGTCAACGGCATAGGCAAGAGCCACGATAAGACCGCCGAGGAACATAGAGCCCGTGTCACCCATCATAACCTTGGCAGGATAGCGGTTCCATACCACATAGCCTGCACAGCCGCCTGCAAGTGCCGCACCTAAAATCCCTACAGATGTATTCTTCAGCATCAGAGCAATTACCGCAAATGCCACACCTACGGGAATGGTAACCGTACCGCAGAGTCCGTCGATACCGTCAGTAAAGTTTACGGCATTGATTGCACCGTAAATTACACATACACTGAAAATACAGAAGAAAATAATTCCGCCCACAGAATCGAAGCTGACCTTGCCGAAGAAGGGAATGTACATAGATGTGCTCTCACTGATGATAAGAGCGGCAAGATACGCGGCGATAATAAGCACCTGAGGAATGGTTTTCTGAATTTCCGTAAGGCCTAAGTTTCTCTTTTTTACTACCTTGATATAGTCATCGGCAAAGCCTACAAGAGCGAAGCATATAGCCATAAGAATACCCACAAAAAGTTTGGTATACTGCTGATACCTCGTTACATCCAGCTCGGCAAAAATCTGAAGCCCTGTCGCCTTGCATATAAGGAAGGTTACTGCTGTGGCAAAGAGAGTACCGATAATGAACATAATGCCGCCCATAGTCGGTGTGCCCTGCTTTTTAGCGTGCCATTTAGGACCGATATCCGTAAGAATATTCTGTCCGAATTTAAGATTATGGAGTACGGGAATAAGCACATAGCCCAAAAGTGCCGTAACACCAAAGGATATAATGAGTGAAATAACTAATGCTGAAGTGCTGTTCATTTAAAACATTCCTTTCAAATATCTTTAAGAGTAAAGCTACCCTAACAATTCCTTGATTATTTTTCTTTCGTCCATGGGGATTTCTTCCCCTTTGACTGTCTGACTTGTTTCGTGCCCCTTACCTGCTAAAAGGATTATATCATTCTCCTGAGCATTTTTCAAGGCAAAATCAATAGCCTTTCTTCTGTCCTGATGAATAAACATAGGAGTTTTCGTGCTCTTTACTGCACTGACTATGTCTCTGATTATGTCCATAGGCTCTTCATTTCTCGGATTGTCACTGGTCACAATAACCATATCCGAATAATCGGCGGCTATTTTGCCCATTTCACCGCGTTTATCCCTGTCTCTGTCTCCCCCGCAGCCGAAAACGGTTATTATTCTGTTTTTAGGGAAATTGCCGAGAGTGAGAAGCACCTGCTTCAGACTGTCGGGAGTGTGAGCATAATCGATGATTATTTTAAAATCCCTATCTGTGGGAACTATCTCAAATCTGCCTCTGACGCCGTAAAAGTTTTTAAGTGCCGCTGAGCAGGAGTCGAGAGAAACTCCCAGTGAAAGTGCGGTTATGATAGCCGCCATAGAATTGGACACATTATAAGCACCGGGTATTTTCAGCTTTATACGGTGAATAAGTCCGTCGGAAACTATGGCATAATCCGTGGTGCCTTCACTGAAATTTATTGCTTTGGCCGTAAAATCCGCCTCATCACTTTTCAGTGAATAGGTTTTTACCTCGCCTGCGGCACAGGAAACAAATTCATCCCTGCAGCTGTCATCGTAATTTATAACCGAAAGACGGCTGGAGGAAAAAAGAAGCTTTTTGGCATTTTTATAGTTTTCCATATCTCCGTGATAATCGAGATGATCCTCCGTAAGATTAAGGAAAATACCCGCCTCAAAGTCAAGTCCGTACAGCCGCTGCTGTACGAGGCCCTGAGAGGATGCCTCAATTATACAGAATTCTGTGTTACATTCCGTCATTTCACTGAATTTTTTATGCATATAAAAGCTGTCGGGAGTGGTGAGAACGGATTCGCTGCTTTCTCCGCAGAGCTTATTGCAGACAGTACCGAAAAGAGCACACTTATGCCCTGCCATAGTAAGAATATTATATATCATCGTGCTGACGGTGGTTTTTCCGTTGGTTCCCGTCACACCGATAAGGCGCAGCTTTTTATGACTGAAGCCGAAAAAGGCGGCACATAAAATTGAATAGGTCTTTCTCGTATCCTCTACGATAATAGTATTTTCGCATACATTCCTCTGAGCGACTACCGCCACTGCTCCCTTTTCCAGAGCCTGAGGGACATAGCTCTCCCCTTTTTCATGGCACACAAAGAGTGTACCCTCTCTTACCTTCCGTGAATCGTCGGTAATATATTTTATATCCTTATCCTCATTTTTATACTCGATGTCTGACTGAAAAAGCAATCTGGAAATAAGCATAGTGTTCCTCCGTATTAATCGACAGCTATGTTTTCCTGTCGGAAGTATACCGTAATGTTTGAGCCTGCATCGACGGCGGTATCCTTAGCTATGTCCTGATTATAAGAAAGAGCACCTGCTGTTTCTGCGGGACCTGAGAAGATAACATTCACGCCGTGTTCTGTGGCAAGAGTATTTACCTGTGAGGCCGTGAGACCTGTAAAATCGGGTACTTTTACTTCCTTTGTTTCTGCATCCTTTTCTGTGTAGAGAATAATAACGCCGTTTTTAGGTATACTCTGTCCCGATGCGGGAACCTGCGAAACGACTGTATCTCCCTTACCGATAACCTTGGCTGTGAAGCCCTCTGACGCAGCGGCAACCTTAGCGGCACTCACTGTTTTACCGATGAGAGTGGGAGTGACTCTGCTGACAGAGGCAAGCTCCTTGGCTGTGTACTGTGGCTCTACATTCATATATTCGAGTGTAGACTCCATAACCTCCTTAGCTATGGGAGCGGCTAAAACACCGCCTCCTCTGTAGGGGCCGGGGGCATTGTCTACGCCGACCAGAATAGCTATTTCCGGATCGTTAGCCGGAGCATAGCACACGAAGGATGCGATGTAAATATCCTCATCGGTGCCGTCATCGAGCTTTTCTGCCGTAGCTGTTTTACCCGCCACACGGTAACCGGCTATGTACGCATTTTTACCTGTACCGCTTTCCACTACCGCCTCCATCATCGAGCGCACCTTGGCACAGGTGGACTCGGAGATTACCGTTCTTCTGACAGTAGGCTCAGTCTCTGAAATTACATTACCCTCACTGTCAACTATCTTGCCTACGAGATAGGGCTTCATAAGCTTACCGCCGTTTGCAATGGCACAGGTGGCGGTGATAAGCTGCAGAGGGCTTATTCTGACGGACTGACCAAAGGAGGTACTGGCAAGGTCAACCTTGGACATGGCCTCCTGCTTATGGACATAGGGATAAGCCTCGTTGCCCGTGTCGATGCCTGTTCTCTCCGTAAAGCCGAAGGCCTCGAAGTATTTGTAATAATTATCCTTGCCGAGAGTCTGTCCCACATTAATAAAGGCACAGTTACAGGAATTCATAAGCATCTGAGTGAGCGTCTGCGTTCCGTGAGCCTTACTCTGAGCACAGCGGTAGGTAATGTCCGCTATCCTGCAGGCACCGCGGCAGGAATAGGTCGTATTCAGAGAGGCTGTCCCCTCCTCGAGAGCGGCAGCCGCCGTAAAGATCTTAAAGGTAGAGCCCGGCTCATAGGTATCCGTAACACAGAAGCTGCTCCACTGATCGTAAAGCAGACGGCTGTATTCGGCATTATATTCCTCACTGCCCTCCTCGAGCTCCTTGAGTAAGGATTTATCTGCCGATTTGATAAGCTTACCCGGCTTGGTAAGGTCGAAGTCGGGCTTATCGCTCATAGCAAGGACTGCGCCCGTATCCACATCCATAACGATACCGTAAACACCGTCGGGCTTGATGCTTTCGAGAGCCTGATCGAGGGCATTTTCCAGATATGACTGAATATTTTCGTCTATAGTAAGAACTACACCGTTACCGTCGGTGGCATCGAAAACCGTCTCATAGCTTGATTCGAGGACATTGCCCCTCGAGTCCTTAGCTGTTACGATTCTTCCGCTTTCGCCGCTGAGAACATCATTATAGTATTTTTCTATACCTGTTTCACCGTTACCGTCGGCATTTACCACACCGATAAGAGTAGAGGCGAATTTTTTCTGTGTGTAGACTCTTTTGCTGTCATTTTCGTAGGAGAAAAATCTGGCCGGTCTTACCTTTCTTTCCTTGAGCTCGGTTATTGTTCTGCCCCAGCTGCTGCTCTCCACGGGTACCTCAAAAACATATTCCGCCTCTAAAAATGCCTGTAAAGCTATTTTCTGCGTAGGAGTAACCTCTTTTTTTATACGGACATATTTACTGTCGGGACGGGAAATAAGAGCCTTTACTTCTTTAGATTTAGACGAAACAGCCTTTGCTATACCCTTGGAAAGATAGGTATAAAACTCCTCGAGATATTTCTCGTCATATTTTGAAAAGGCTTTTCTTATTTCGTTAGGGTTGGCACATAAAATCCATGCCGATGTGCTCGTTACCAGAGGAGTCATATTGCAGTCATATATGGTACCTCTTACAGCGTCAATAGTTTCATCGTAAAGCTGATTTCTGGCCGCTGCCTCACGGTACTCTTCACCGTGAACTACCATAATATAGCCTACTGCACCGAGGTTTACACAGAAAAAGAAAACCATAAACAGAGCTACAAGACTTTTTACTCTGCGGACAAAAAGCAGATCGGTTTTTCTTTTGACCCTGTCCTTGAATATCTGTATATACACCGTTCTTCACTCCTTCATTATATCCAAAACAGGGGCTGCATAGTAAAGCTTACTTTTACAGTCCCCTTTTAAATAATATTCAACATCTTCTTTTTTTATTTGCATTATTCCGCATTACGGGATAAAACCACTCTGTTACCCTTATCTGCACCGAGATAGATTTCGTTTTCGGGAGTTACCTTTACGAGGCCTAATCTCTCCACAGCAAACTTATCGATATTTTCCACACTCCTGAGAGCCGTAAGCTTCGCATTGAGCTCCTTATTCTCTGCCTGACAGATAACAAGCTGTTCATTGGCTGCTTCAAGCCTGTTTTTTGCTTTATCCTTGGTAATGAAGCTGTTACAGGCTACGGCAAACATCGCCAGAACCACACAAAGCACTGCGGCAGCCTTTGCCAGCTGCAGAGTAGCCTTTTTTTCCTGGGCGGAAGCAGACTGCTGAACCTTATTTACATTTATCTGCTGCTGAGTTTTCTGCTTTCTTTCTTCTCTTTCCACCGGTTGTGCCGGTGCGGTATTGTCATAACCGTAGTCATACTTATAAGCATATTCTGCTGCCATATCCTTCACCCCTGTATTTATATAGCTGTTATTCTTTCTCTCTTATTCTTTCCACACATCTGAGTGTTGCACTCCTGGAGCGCTGATTTTCTTCGATTTCTCTTTCTGAAGGAAGTACCTTTTTAAAAGGTAATGATCCCTGCGCCTTTTTTCCGCATACACAGATAGGATAATCCGGCGGGCATTCGCAACCCTTACAGAAGGAAGTGAATGCTTTTTTCACTATCCTGTCCTCGAGGGAATGGAAAGTGATTATCGCCACTCTGCCTCCCACATTGAGGACACCGAACATATCCCCTACCGTTTCGCTTATCCGCTGCAGCTCGAGATTTGTCTGAATTCTGAGTGCCTGAAAAACTCTGCGTGCCGGATGACCGCCTGTCCTTCTGGTGGCGGCGGGAGTAGCCTCCTTGATAATCTCTGCGAGCGCTGTCGTAGTCCTTATCTCTTCTCTTTCTCTGCAGGCGACTATGTTTGCCGCTATTCTGCGGGCAAATTTTTCTTCGCCGTAATCTCTGAATATAGCCGTAAGCTCATCGGCTGAAAATGTGTTTACGATGTCTGCCGCTGTCATACCCTCCTGTGACATTCTCATATCGAGCGGAGCCTCGTTATGAAAGGAGAAGCCTCTTTCGGCAGTGTCGAGCTGATGAGAGGAAACGCCTAAATCGGCGAGCACACCGTCAACTCTGTCTATATCTAAGCTGTCAAGTATTTTTCTTAAATTTGAAAAGTTATCGTGAACCACGGTAACACGGCTGTCTGAACCGATTCTTTCCTTTATTACGGCAATGGCATCCGGATCCTGATCGATAGCGATAAGCCTTCCTTTTCCGGAAAGTCTTTTGAGTATTTCCCTGCTGTGCCCTGCACCTCCGCAGGTACAGTCCACATAAATGCCGTCAGGTCTGATATTAAGTGCATCTATAGTTTCTTCTAAGAGAACGCTTTTGTGAGAAAATTCCACTGTAACGACCTCCTTTTAACCGAGACTCAGGAAATCGCCCTTAGCCTGATGCTCACGGTATACATCCGCTTCGCTTTCGAGTGCCTCTTCGTCAGCAACATTACCGGCAGTAACAGAAGCGAGATATTTTTTGTAATTGGCGGGACTCATAACCTCGATGTAATCACCGAAGCCCACAAAAATGCAGGTCTTTTCGATTTCAGCCGCCTCGGTAACCATCTGATTGAGAACTACTCTGCCCTGACTGTCACAGCTTGCCGTGTCAGTGCCTAAATGAAACTGTGCAAGGATGTTTCTTTTTTCGATGGGCGTTCTCGCTCTCATAAGAGCCTCATCACGGGAACGCTCAAACTCCTCTGCATTATAAAGCTGTACGGACGGGTACTTGGATGCGTGGAATTTACAGATGAACTCTTCACCTAGGCCCTTACGGAACTTAACGGGAAGTATAACTCTGTTTTTACCGTCAAGAGTATGTTCAAAGGTTCCTATAAACATCATTTCAAGCACCGTCCTTTCTTTCTGAATTTCTCGGGAGTAAAAACCACAAATCGCCACTAAATATATAGCAATTTGGGACAAATCTCCAAAATCGTAATTTTATTATAATATGTACTTCTCTGATTGTCAATGGATTTTTGGTATTTTTTTAAAAAAACTTTTTAGGCTTAAGCCTTTATAAATAAAGGGATTACGGCATTTATACCAGATCTTGTATCTCAGCATTTTTATAATCTCAAAGGAGTGGTTCAAAGAATATTGCCGAGCAAATTTTATTTACAATTTATTAATATTTGAAACTATGAGAAAAGAATTTTTTCTGAAAAAAAGCAAAAAAAATCACCCTGAAGCTCCTTTTACAGAGCTCAGAGTGACCGATTTATTATGATTTTACAATTTACCCCTTAGCGTCATACCAGGTTTTACCCGAATGTACATCTGCCAGAAGCTTTACCTTCATTTTACAGGCATTTTCCATCTCCTGCTTAAGAATTATTTCCACTGCCTGTCGGTCTTTTTCCGCACACTCGACAATCAGCTCGTCGTGCACCTGCATAATAAGCTTTCCGTCGAGCTTTTCTTTTTTCAGTCTGTGGAAAACCCTTACCATAGCGATCTTTATAATATCGGCGGCAGTTCCCTGTACAGGCATATTCTTTGCCACACGCTCACCGAAGGCCTGAAGCATTTTATTGGATGCCGTAAGCTCGGGAAGATACCTTCTGCGACGGAAAAGAGTGCTGACATATCCGTCATCCCTCGCCTTTTCCACTACTCTTTCGAGATAATCCTTTACAGCGCTGTAATGGTGAAGATAGCCCTTGATATAATTGTCTGCTTCCTTTCTCGTTACGCCTATATCCTTGGCAAGAGAAAAAGCACCGATACCGTAGACTATGCCGAAATTTACTGCCTTGGCTCGGCTTCTCATCAGAGGCGTTACCATAAACAGAGGCATATTGAATACCTGTGATGCGGTAATAGCGTGAATATCCTCCCCCTTATTAAAGCCGTCTATCATCGTCTCATCGTTTGAAAGATGTGCCAGAACACGAAGCTCAATCTGCGAATAGTCAGCATCCACGAGACATCTGCCCTCATCGGCAGTGAAAAAGCGTCTCATTTCTCTGCCAAGCTCCGAGCGCACGGGAATATTCTGTAAATTGGGCTCGGTGGAAGAAATTCGGCCTGTTCTCGTTTCTGTCTGGTTTAAGGTGGAACGGATTCTTCCGTCAGTGTCGATAACCTTAAGCAGGCCCTCGCAGTAGGTGGATTTGAGCTTTGCCAGAGTTCTGTATTCGAGGACATCGGCTACTATGGGATATTCCCCTGCCAGTTCCTCTAAAACATCCGCATTGGTTGAGTATCCGCTCTTGGTCTTTTTCTTACAAGGAAGGCCTAATTTTTCAAAAAGAGCCGCACCGAGCTGCTTTGGAGA
>JAFSDF010000260.1 GCA_017436375.1 Clostridia bacterium
AAGCACTTTAAAATGCGAAATAGCTTTGCAAGAAAAGGCGAAAATCACCGATAATGCTGACGCATATCGGTGATTTTTAACGCGTTATTGTGAAATTATTTCACATTTTAAAGAAATACTGCCTTATGGGATGCCGGCGTTCGCCGGTCATTTTTCAGTTTTTAAATAATCAGCCCAGATGAGCCGCTACATTGTTTGAGTAGTGGCCTGTATCTACAAAGCCTGTCTGTGTATTCAGCATATCGGCACTCCATGCTTCAGCAATCTTTTCATAGCTGCCGTTAAAGATGGGGGCTCTGTGGAAGCCGTTCTTTGAGCCGAACATACACCAGTCGGAGCTCCACATACCGTGGGCTGTAGCCTTGTAGGTCCAGAGCATCCAGCTGTAGTTAAGCTTATTCATAGTAGAGAAGCAGTTTTCCCAAGTGGTAGCCTTATGAGGATAGAATTCGCCCATCATCAGAGGCACATTGGGATGAAGCGCCATAGTGAGAAGAAGGAAGAAATTGAAAATAAAGTCAGAGTTATTATAGAAATGAACCTGATAAACCACATCGTGCCAGCCTCTCATAAAGGTCCAGGGAAGTGCAAAGCCTGTCCAGATAGCCTCCATGGTGATAATATGCTCATCATCTACAGCACGGACTGCATCGTAAAGAAGAGAGTAAATCTTTTCGTTCTTTACCCGTCTGGTAAGCTCACTGCACTGAACATCACACATAGGCTCATTGAGAAGGTCATACATAGCCACGGCAGGGCTGTCCTTAAATCTGTCCGCTATAGCTGTCCAGAGCTCACAGGTAAGTCTGCGGTACTCCTCACCGCGCTCACTGTTTTCCATAAGCTGTGCACCGGCAAAGCCTCTGCCCGAATGGGGAGCGTCACTCTGAGAGCCTACGGCGCCGTGCATATCAAGAATAACATAAAGGCCTCTCTCACTGCATTCCTCCACTACCCAGTCAAGACGGGAGAAATCCCATTCGCCGTTTTCATCGAGGATTTTGGTACCCTTGTCATCATAATAGAAGTTTCTGTACCAGAAGGGTACACGGACACAGTTAAAGCCGAGAGACTTGATATTATCGAGATCCCATTCGGTAAACCAGTTGTCATAGAACATATTGAGAAGCTCCTGAGACTTTTCTCTGCCGAAGCGCTTCTCTAAAACATCGTAAACCATTTCACCGTCATATTTTTTGCCGTGATAGGGATCATAGATTTTCTTTTGCTCATCTGTAAGATCGTGATAATAAACGCCTCTGTATTCGGCTATTTCCTCTTCTGTCATTTCTTCGATCTTTTTAACGGTCACATCATCGGGGTTCAGCCAGTCCTCACGGACAAGCCAGGCACCGATATTCACGCCCTTGAGCTGAATTTCTTCGCCCCTCTGATTGTACATTTTTCTGCCCTTTACGGTAAGGAAATCCTCATCCGTGAAGGCTGCAGCTGCATCAGATACATCGGCATCATCCGCAGCAAAAGCCACGGTACACACAGAAAAAGCCATTAAAACAGCAAGTAAAAGACTGAGTGTTCTTTTAAAGGTTTTCATAGTATTTCTCCTTTCAGAAATATATTTACGGCATTCACAAACCGTTCATCCCTTTAATTATAGCCTATGATTTTTAAAAGTCAATAGAGGCGACTTTTCCCCTTTTCAACTTTGTGCTTTCCTACAAAAAGCCAAGGCTTATTTTGTGCATAATTCAAGCCGGTTTTGCCCTTTTTTCAAGCATAAAAAACACCCGAAATTCCTAGTAAAACAAAGGGAAATAGGCTGTTAAATTGTTTAAATTGTAAAAAAAGTAAAGTTGTTTTTTGTTGAAAATATAAAAACCGAAAATTACCTTATTAAAATTAAAAATTCAGTAGATTTTTCGTGCGGAATATGTTATTATTTATGAGTATGGATTACTGTAGGGCTTTCTGTAGTAAAAAAGCTCCGCAGCTTACAAAATCTAACGGAAAATCCGTTTAAAGGAGGACAAAAGTCAATGCTTAAAAAAATCAGCACACTCCCGTTCAAGGACACACCTGAACAGGCTGCAAAACTCGACGCAGTTATTGCTGAATGCACAGGAGACAACAGCCAGCTTATGCATGTTATGCAGGTAGCACAGGATATTTACGGTTATCTCCCCTTTGAGGTTCAGCAGAAGATTGCAGACGGTATGAAGGTACCCCTCGAAAAGGTTTACGGCGTTGCTACATTCTACGCTCAGTTTGCTCTTTCTCCCAAGGGTGAATACGCTATCTCCGTTTGTCTCGGTACTGCCTGCTATGTTAAGGCTGCTCAGGAAATTTTCGATGAGCTTTCCGCTCAGCTCGGTATCGGTGCAGACGAATGCACCCCCGACGGAAAATTCTCACTTACAGCCTGCCGCTGTATCGGTGCCTGCGGTCTTGCTCCCGTTCTTACGGTTAATGACGACGTTTACGGCAAAATCACAGCCAAGGACGTTAAGGGCATTCTTGACAAATATATGAACTGATGCGGGAGCTATCTCTCAATGTCCTCGACATAGCCCAGAACTCAGTAAGAGCAGAAGCCTCACTGATTAAAATAAGACTCGCCGAAGACACGAAGACACACACACTTGAAATTTCAGTAAGCGACGACGGTAAGGGTATGACACCCGAGCAGCTCGACAGCGTGAGAGACCCCTTTTTCACCACCCGCACCACAAGAAAGGTCGGAATGGGTATTCCCCTTTTCAGAATGGCGGCGGAAATGACAGGCGGCTCCTTTGACATCGAAAGCACTCTCGGCGCGGGAACCAAAACCACTGCCCGCTTCCGTACTGACCATCTGGACTTCACCCCTATAGGTGATATGTGCTCGACGGTCATTATGCTGGTGACAATGAATCTTCACATTGATTTCGTATACGAAAGACAGATCGATGACAGATGCTTCACTATGGACACCAGACAGCTTAAGGAAATTTTAGGCGATGTTCCCCTTAACGAACCGAGCATCACCGCTTGGCTCAAGGATTATATCACTGAAAACACGAAACAACTTACGGAGGTGTAAATTAATGAAAACTCTTGAAGAACTTATGGCATTAAGAGATGCTGCCAAGGCTAACCTTACAGCACGTGATGATTCTACCGAACTCACCAGAGTTGTTGTTGGTATGGCTACCTGCGGTATCGCAGCAGGTGCAAGACCTGTAATGAATAAATTCGTCGAAGAAACAGCAAAGCGTAATCTTACAAATGTTACCGTAGCTCAGACAGGCTGTATCGGTATGTGCCAGTACGAGCCCATCGCTGAGGTTATGGTTCCCGGTAAGGAAAAGGTAACCTATGTTCAGCTTACTGAAGAAAAGGTTGCAAGAATCGTTGTTGACCATCTCGTAAACGGCAATCCCGTAGTGGAATATACCGTTGGTGCTATCGCTAAATAAGGAGGAAGTATAAATGTATCGTTCACATGTGCTCGTTTGCGGCGGTACCGGTTGTACCTCTTCAAATTCACAGAAAATCATCGAAACGATGGAAGCCGAGCTCAAAGCAAAGGGCCTCGAAAATGAAGTACAGGTTATCCGTACAGGCTGCTTCGGTCTTTGCGCTCTCGGTCCCATTATGATCGTTTATCCCGAAGGCTGCTTCTATTCAGAGGTTAAAGTAGAAGACGTTCCCGAAATCGTTGAAGAACATCTTCTCAAAGGCCGTATGGTTACACGTCTTCTTTACAAAGAAACCGTAACTCCCGAAAAAATCAAAGGCCTCAACGACACCAACTTCTATAAAAAGCAAAAGAGAGTTGCACTCGGCAACTGCGGCGTTATCAACCCCGAAGACATCAATGAATACATCGCTTATGATGGCTATCAGGCTCTCGGTAAATGTCTTACTCAGCTCACTCCCGAACAGGTTATTCAGATAGTCAAGGATTCAGGTCTTCGCGGCAGAGGCGGCGGCGGATTCCCCACCGGTCTCAAATGGAGCTTCACAGCAGCCAACAAGGCTGACCAGAAATATGTAGTATGTAACGCCGACGAAGGTGACCCCGGTGCATTCATGGACCGTTCAGTTCTTGAGGGTGACCCCCACTGCATCATCGAAGCTATGGCTATCTGCGGCTATGCTACCGGTGCAACAGAAGGTTACATCTATGTTCGTGCTGAATATCCCATCGCTGTTGCACGTCTTCAGATTGCCATCAATCAGGCTAAGCAGCTCGGTCTTCTCGGCAAGAACATCTTTGATTCAGGCTTTGACTTCGACCTTCACGTAAAGCTCGGTGCAGGTGCATTCGTCTGCGGTGAAGAAACTGCTCTTATGACTTCAATCGAAGGTAACCGCGGTGAACCCAGACCCCGTCCTCCCTATCCTGCAGTAAAGGGTCTTTTCGGCAAGCCCACAACAGAAAACAACGTTGAAACCTTTGCAAACATTCCCACCATCATCCGTGAAGGTGCAGAATATTTTGCTTCAATGGGTACAGAAAAATCAAAGGGTACAAAGGTATTTGCTCTCGGCGGTAAAATCAAGAAC
>JAFSDF010000261.1 GCA_017436375.1 Clostridia bacterium
GGGCGAAACGGGCATACCAATCCCTATGCGTGCGTTATCTCGAAGAGTATATCACAAGAAAAAGTAAAATGCAAGCATAAATTAAAAGTTTTTTACTTATTTTTGCTCTTTTCTTTAAGTTTTTCCTGCAAAAGAAGCAGTTTTTGCTTCTTTTCATCTTTTTCAGTATCTGATTTGATGTATTTTTCTCCGTCAAAAAGAAGTATGTCTCCTTCACTTAAATCAAATGTAAAATCAGATTCCGGCAATCTGATGTGACTTAAATCTTCTTTTTCTGCCACAGCGAAGCCATCTTCTATCCTGTCAACGATAAGCTTTTCCATTTCAGTTCACCTTTTCATAGCCATCGGCCGAGAATTTGAATACAATGTCACCTTCTTTATCTGTGCGATAAAGTGTCATCCCGTTCTGTGATACATAAGTGAGAGCCTCCTTATGCGGATGGCCGTAATCATTGTCTCTGCCGCAGGAAATAACAGCCACCGAAGCATCAATTGCATTCAGTAGCGGCTTATAAACAGAGGTCCTGCTTCCGTGATGTCCCATAACGAGAATGTCAGCTCTGTATTCACCCAATACAGTATCATACACAGATGTGAGCTCCTCCTTTTCGGCATCACCTAAAACCATAGCCTTATTTCCGAAGGCATTTACTCTGCAGATAAGTGACATATTATTCAGATCCTCCGACTGCTTCACCGGACCGAAGAAGGAAAGAGAAATATCTTCCAGATTTATGGTGTCTCCCACGACAGGGAACATAACCTCCATATCTTTATCAAGAATGTATTCCATCATATTCTCATACACGCGGGTAGTCGGTATATTCTCCTCAGAAAGCTCAGGCATAACTACCGCACCAACCTTAAAGGCTTCAAACACATCTGTCATACCTCCTATATGATCGGAATGGGGATGTGAAGCAATAACATATTTAAGCTCATCCACTCCGCAGGAGTTAATATAAGAAACAAGATTATCACTGTAATCTGCCTCTCCTGTATCAATAAGTATACCCTTGTTACTCTCCTGAATGAGAGTGGCACTGCCCTGCCCTACATCAATGATATGGACATATACTTCACCGTCGCCCAGATAGGTGTTAGTAGCCTTACCCGGCTCTGCTTCACCGAAAAAGTACGAGCAGACAAGAACAATTACAGCAAGAAGCAAGCCTAAAAGACTGTTCTTTCCTTTTTTACCTTTTCTTCTTTTTGCCATAATTGTTTCTGCCCCCTTTATAGTTTCCCTTAAAACTGCTGTTTTGCTTTATCGGCGCCTTATCAGACTTAACGAGGCATTTTTCACCTGTTCCGATAAGGTCGTATCTGCCGCACTTTTTGAGAGCCTTGAGAATTATATCTCTGTTCTGAGGATTATAATACTGGAGAAGTGCTCTCTGCATTGCTTTTTCTTCGGGCGTTTTTGCTACATAAACCTCTTTCATAGTGTAGGGATCAAGTCCGGTATAAAACATACAGGTTGATACAGTACCGGGCGTGGGATAAAAATCCTGAACCTGCTCAGGGCGGATACCGCGTTTTTTAAGAAAAACTGCAAGCTCTATTGCTTCTTCAAGACGCGAGCCCGGATGTGAAGACATAAGGTAAGGTACAAGATACTGCTCCTTGCCCACACTTTTTGTAAGCTCGAAATATCTCTTGGAAAAGTTTACATAAGCATCAATATACGGCTTGCCCATTTTTTCGAGAACCATAGCCGAACAGTGCTCAGGTGCAACCTTAAGCTGTCCGCTTATGTGATATTTAATTAACTCCTTAAAAAATGTTTCATCCTCGTCCTGAAGCATATAATCATAGCGTATGCCGGAACGGATGAAAACCTTTTTAACGCCCTTGATTTTTCTCACACTTCTTAAAATGTCCACATACTCGCTATGGTCAGCCTTAAGTGCAGGACAAACCTTAGGTGCAAGGCATTTTTTTCCTTTACACAGACCTGCTGTTTTCTGCTTTTCGCAGGAGGTATCGCGGAAATTGGCAGTGGGGCCGCCGATATCGTGGATATAGCCTTTGAAATCAAGCATTTTAGTCAGAAGCTCCACCTCACGGAGAATGGATTCTTTGCTTCGGGAGGTAACATATCTGCCCTGATGAAATGCAATAGAGCAGAAATTACATCCGCCAAAGCATCCACGGTTATGAGTTATGGAAAACTTAACCTCCTCAATACCGGGCACACCGCCTTTTTCCTCATAAGACGGATGATATGTCCTCATAAAAGGAAGACTGTACACCTCATCAAGCTCCGCAGTAGTAAGCGGCGGCATAGGAGGATTCTGCACAAGCATTTTATTACCGTGACGCTGTTTGATAAGCTTGCCTCGGATATGATCCTGCTCATCCTGCTGAATACGGCAGGAAACAGCGTATTCCTTTTTACTTGCACAGACATTTTCGAAAGAGGGACACTCAGCACCGGAAAGCGGTGTGTCCTTCACATCGCACACATAGCAGGTTCCTCTTACATCAGTAATGGTAGAGATATGTTCACCGCTTCGCAGCCTTTCAGCGATTTCAACTGTCTGCTTTTCTCCCATTCCGTAAGAAATAAGGTCAGCCTGTGAATCAAAAATTATGGAGCGTCTGATTTTATCATCCCAGTAGTCATAATGAGCAAAGCGTCGGAGAGACGCCTCAAGTCCGCCGATAATTATGGGAATATCTCCGTAGGCTTCACGGATACGGTTACAATAAACGATAACGGCTCTGTCAGGTCTTGCCCCGGCCTTACCACCCGGAGTATAGGCATCGTCACTGCGTTTCTTTTTGGCGGCAGTATAGTGTGCAACCATAGAGTCAATATTGCCCGAGGATACAAAAAAGCCAAGGCGAGGACACCCGTATTCACGGAAGTCCTCTGCACTATGCCAATCAGGCTGTGAAATTATACCGACAGTAAAACCGTTATATTCCAGCACTCGTGTAATAATCGCAGGCCCGAAGGAAGGGTGGTCAACATAGGCATCACCCGTAACATAAACAAAATCGACTTCGTCCCAGCCTCTCTCGAGTGCTTCTCTTTTAGATAAAGGTAAAAATCCAGTCATAAATCACCTGTTAATCAGTCAGATAGAATATCAAAATCGTCGTTTGAGATATCTGCTCCCGCCTTCATTTCAAGATACTGACTGCGGGTAACAAGTACCTTTCGGGGCTTATTGCCTTCGGCAGCACTTACATAGCCGAGCTGCTCGAGCTCATCCATAATTCTGGCCGCACGGGCATAGCCTACGCGGAGCTTTCTCTGTAAAACAGTAGTTGACGCAGAATTAAGCTCAGTAATTACATTCACCGCATCGTCGAGCATATCATCATACTCACCGTCCGAATCTTCAACAACACTACCTCCGGAAGCACCGCCCTTTTTCTTGTCTGCCACAGCGTTGCGCTCGATTTCACCCATAATTTCGTCATCATATTCGGCATTTTCCTGTTCCTTGATGAAATCAACGATCCTTTCGATTTCCTCATCTGAAAGATATGCGCCCTGAATTCTCACAGGCTTCGAAATACCTAGAGGGCTGAAAAGCATATCACCGTTACCGAGAAGCTTTTCGGCACCGATACAGTCAAGAACTGTACGGGAGTCAACCTGAGATGAAACAGAAAGAGAAAGTCTAGACGGAATATTTGCCTTTATAAGACCGGTAATAACATCGACAGACGGTCTCTGCGTAGCTACAACAAGGTGCATACCCGCCGCTCTTGCTTTCTGAGCCAGACGGCAGATAGAATCTTCTACCTCTTTGGGAGAGACCATCATAAGGTCATTAAGCTCATCGATGAAAATAACTATCTGAGGCATATACTGGAGCTCAGGATGGTCCTTGATATACTTATTAAAAGCACCGATATCACGGACACCGCACTGTGCGAAGGTTTTATAACGGTTATCCATTTCACTTACGGCCCAGGCAAGAGAGCCGGCCGCCTTTCTCGCATCGGTAATGACAGGCACCAGAAGATGAGGTATGCCGTTATAGACAGTAAATTCAACCTGCTTCGGGTCAATCATAAGAATCTTTACCTCTGAGGGAGCCGCATTATAAAGAATACTCGCAATCATACCGTTAAGGCAGACAGATTTACCCGAGCCTGTAGTACCTGCAATAAGAAGATGGGGCATCTTTGAAAGATCTGCACAGTTGATGTTACCTGCGATATCCTTACCGAGAGCAACAGTAAGGAGCTTACCCTTGTGCTTTTTATACTCAGCGGAAGAAATAATTTCTCGGAGGGTAACCGTGGAGCGTGTTTTATTCGGCACCTCGATACCTACAGCAGATTTACCGGGAATAGGTGCTTCGATTCTCACACCTGAAGCAGCGAGACCAAGAGCAATATCGTCAACAAGGTTTATAATTTTACTTATTTTAACACCCGGTGCAGGTGAGAGCTCATACCGTGTAACAGAAGGACCTCTCGATACACCGATAAGAGTAGTTTCAACACCGAAGGATTTAAGTACATCTACGAGCTTCTTGGCGGTAACACGCATTTCGCCGGCAAAGTCCTCATCGTTTCCGAAAACAGGCTCATTAAGACATTCAATAGGAGGAAGCTTGTATTCCTTTTTAATCTTTTTCTTTTCCTCTTTGTAAGAAGAAACATCCTCCATATTCTTTTTCAGCTTTGCATTGGCAGTTTTGATTGCATCCTTTACAATCTCAGAGGCATCAGCAGAAAGCGTGTCGTCCTCAGGTACAAACTCATCAATATTTTCCTCAGTAACCTCACTTAAAGGAATATCCTTCTCTGATTCATCGATGATTTCAGAGTCTGAAGCAACAGACGAAGGTCTTTTTCTGCGAGGTGAAGAAATAAAGTCGATTTCAAATTTTTCTTCCTTCGGAACAGCCTTAGGTGTTTCACCGTCTGCATAGGTGAAAATCTGATCCTTAGGTGTAAAGGGCTTAAGCGGTCTTAGAGGCTTACCTGTCTCCCTATCGATAGGATCATACTCGATTTCTGTATCATTGAAATCGAAGCTCTCAGGAATATCCTTCTGTTTTTCTTCTTCAGCTTTTTCCTCCTCAAGCCGCTTCTGTTCCTCGAGCATAATCAGACGCTGCTGCTTTTTCTCGGCACGCAAAGCGGCTCTCTCATCCTTTTTAATTTTGAAATCTTCCTTTGAAGAATCAAATTTAGACTTGCCTTCGTTTATAGTAGCCGAAACGGACTCACCGAAGGTATTAACATCAATGTTAAGATGAAAAAACAGGCTGACGAGAAAAACGGCAATCACTATAACGAAGCCCCCTGCTTTGCCGCAGGTAAAAAGTGCCGTACCGCCAAAAAGCGCACCAAGTATACCGCCGCTGAATGAGAAGGTGCCGGTTCCGATGTTCCATGCAGTCTTTGCCACCTCAAATAGCTGCAGCTTCCATTCATCAAATCCGCCCTGTGCAATAGAATGGTTAATCAGGTGAATAATGGAGCAAAGTGTAGAAACGGCAAAAAAGCCCGAAATATTGGTCACAAGAAGACTTCTGTTAAGATTTCTGAGGGCAAGTCTGACTCCGATGACAAGAATCTGAATAACAAGCAGATAAAAGCTCAGTCCGAAAACTGAAAAAAGAAGTCCGCGAAGCTTTTCCCAGAGATTATAGCCGGGTATAAATGCAATACAAGCCAGAAAAACACCGCCGATAATATATGACAGCATTATCGCATTATGGTATCTTTCAGAAAAAGGTACAGAGTAATTCTTGTTTTTTCCTACATATTTTGAATTGGATTTATTCTTAGAGCCCGACTTTCCCTTTTTAGAGGAAGCAGGCTTTTTAGCAGTGTTTTTTTTATTAGCCATAGCTTATTCTCTCCTGATTTATCAATTTATTACGAATGAAAGAACTGCGAAAATTATGCCCGTAAGCGCACAGTACGCTACAAAAAATCCGAAAAGCCGTCTTATATTGATTTTACTCATCTTGGTAACAACGAGCGCACTCACAAGCGCAGTAACAACAAAACAGATAATTACTGCAACAGGATTAATTACCATATCAGAGAGGGCAAAACGGACAACCTTTACTGTATTGACAATAAGCATCTGAGGTGCAATATAAAGATATATCTCTCTGACGATAACCTTGGACTCCACATCGCAAATCAGCATATTCGTTGCAGCTGATGATACATGTGATACACCGGGAATAACATAAGAGATTATCTGATAAAGAGAGGAGCGGATAACCGTTTTCAAATCTGCGCCTCTTTTGGTAACCGAATAACTCTGTCTGGTGTACCACGAAGAAATCAATAAAACAAATGCTCCTATAATGACAGCAACAGAGACCATAAGAAGGTTAGACGGAGTCAGAAATCCGTCGAAAAGATCACAGAGAAGCTTGTCCTCACCCACCGGCACAAAAAGAATCACCGCAGGAATAACAGAAACAGCGAGATTTTTTATAACCCTTCTGTAATTTTTAAGCTTTGTATCTTTATTGAAAAGCGATTTCAAACAGAGCGTATAGATTTTTCTCAGAAGGATGAATATAACCGCTGAAAAAGCCAGAGACATAACGGAATAATAAAACCCGAGAACCTCCGCCTCCTGTGAAAACTTCATAATACTGTTCAGAAACGAAAAGTGAGATGCAGACGATACAGGCAGAGCAAATGTAGCTCCGCAGAAAAGAGCAAATATTATAAGTTTTATGTATTCAAGCATTTTTTACCTCCAAATAAACAAAACCTTAAGACAGCTGCTAACCAGCCGTAAAAAATCATTTTAAATTATAACACAAATCTCAGCAATTAACAAGAGCTAACGCAGAAAAAGGAGAGTTTTCACTCTCCTCTTTTTTTATTGCTTTGAGGCTACATTAATTACTGCATCATACTTTCCGTATATCCAGCAGTCATTTATCTCTTCATTAACGATAGAAATATTTGACACCTCAATAGACTGTGAGCTTCTCGCTCGGACAGAAAGACCGGAAACATTAATCTCCACCTGAATGTCATCTGCCGTTATCTTTTCGAGACTTTTTTTCGGTCCGATAACAACCACACTGTCAAAATTACTTCTCGTGGTATCGACAGAATAAGAATATCCGTCAGCCTGATTGAGAAGTACTACCTTTCCGCCGGTGATATCAAAGGTTTTCTGACTGAGAGAAGACAAATCAACGGAAGCTCTGAATTCGCCGAAGGAAGTGTCGATCCCGGAATTAAGAATCTTTTCATCTATCTCAAAATTAAATGTATTCACTTTATTCAGAAGTGTACGGAAATCGATTGTACCGACTGTAATGAATTCATAGTCGTCACTTTCAGCAGGGTTATAAGTAACCTTAAGCTCTGACGGGGTAATTCTGACTCTCGGCGGGTTTTCAGTAAAATAAGCAGGCTGATTAATAAATTTAACCTGAGTGGGAACATTCTTGGTAACATAGACGGGAATGGTTACCGTAGCCGGATTTGACTCATCGTTTATGCTTTCGCATACGAGATACTTCTCATATCTTTTACTTTCAAGCTCATAAGAAATATCAGCAGGAATTACCTTTGCCTGTACGAGCGGAAGCTCATCCTCGATAACAACTCCGTCAAAATATACCTTCGTCATTTTATTAAGAATAGAAGCAGGACCCGTAACATCAACTGTACTCATGGAGGGTACAGGCTGTCCGACAGTAAATTCACCCTCTGCAAGAGTGTCGAGCTCATTAGTAATTCTTGCCTCTACATTAAAGGTTTGCGTAACTTTACGGTCATAATAAACAGAAATGGTTGAAGGTGAAACAGAGGTAACCTCCATATCAGACAAATCTCCCGTCTCAGAAGGCTTAACCGTCAGATTGAGAACCTTGAAGCCGGGTGAATCGACATATCCAGCAGAAGCCTCTACGACTATATCATCCTTAGTAAGCGCATAAGAATTAATATTATATGCCTTGCCGCTGACAACTACCTCGGCAAACAGCTCCTCTGCTCCTGTAAACGGAACAAAATCCGTACCGTCAGCACTGTTTATAACCGAAATCTTTACATCACTTATGGTTCGGGTGGTTTCGGCGCTATAATTGATTTTAACGGCTGCCCAAATGATAACGGAAACAATAAGACAGAAAACCATAAGCAGTTTATTGTTATAGATAATCTTTTCAATAATGCTTTTTTTGCTTTTACTCATTATCTTTTCCTCCGAAGAATTTTAAAGGATTTACCGCTTTCGGACACATCGTTTTTCAGGTAGTTGCCGAGTGTTTCCATAACCTCACCAACAGAAAGATTTCTCTCAAGAGTGCCGTTATTCGCTACCGAAACCGAGCCTGTCTCTTCGGATACTACAATCACCAGAGCATCACTGTGCTCACTCATACCTATAGCAGCTCTGTGACGGGTGCCGAGTTCAGCGCTGACCTCATTCTGAGTCAGAGGGAGTATACATCCCGCCGCATAAACACGGTTATCACGAATTACTACCGCTCCGTCGTGAAGAGGAGATTTCGGGAAAAAGATATTTTCTATAAGCATAGATGTAACAGCAGCATCCACAGTACATCCCGTAGCCACAATCTCACCAAGCGGAGTTTTGCCCTCAACTACAATAAGACAACCTGTTTTGCTGTCACTCATATTAGAAACAGCCTTGGAAATATCCTTAGCTACTGCTTCAGTTTCTTCTTCGTAAAAATCTGAGCTTCTGGAAGAAAAAATAGAAAGCTTTCTGAAATCGCCTCTTCCGAAGCTTTCAATGGCGTGGCGCAGCTCAGGCTGAAAAAGAAGAAGCATTACTATAACTATATTACCGAAAAGCTGATTAAAAATATAGCTGCTGGCGCTCATATTAAATGTGGATACTACAAAATAAATAATTCCCATCAGAACAATGCCCTTAACGAGATGAAAGGCTCTCGTCTGTCTCAGAAGCTTGATTATATAGTAAAGAGCCACGGTAACGAACAGAATGTCTATTATATCATGCCACGCGACAGATCTTATAAGCTTAATCGCGCCGTCCAAAAAATCCTCAAAAAAACTCAACATATTATCCTCCGCTTAAGTAGCATTTATACTTACTTGTTAATTATATCACAAATTTTTTCCTAATGCAATTTTATTGCAGTAAAAAACAAAGTTTTTTATATCTTTTTTGCTGTTAAAATATCCCGGTGTAACTCTCACACAGCCCTGTTCGGCGGTGCCGTAATTTTTGTGAGCGAGATAAGCACAGTGGTATCCGCCTCTTACTGCAAAGCCGTATTTGTCCAGAGCGGCAGCGATCTCTTCACTGTGATAATCCGCAATATTAAATGAAAGTATAGGTGCGCATAATTGCGGTTTCATATCAGAATACAGCTTTACACC
>JAFSDF010000262.1 GCA_017436375.1 Clostridia bacterium
TCCGTCTTTGTCAACAGTTTTTTGTAAAAAAATTTGGCACTTATGCACTATACTTCTCTCTTTCTGTACACCCTCCCGTGCGTTTTTGGGTGTCGCCTCCAAAACAACACTATATCTTGTGTCTTATCCCCTTTTATTTTTCTTTTCTCTATATGGGGTATATACCAAAAAGACAGACCTTATCAATGAAAGTCTGTCTTTTTTACTATATAGTGTATTACTTTTTGACAGTTCCCAGATAATCCTCAACCATATCAACCATTTCGGGATTAAGGTTCACGATAGGAAGATCGAGAAGCTGACGGAGTGTAAAGGGCTTAACGACAAGCATAAGAGGACTTTTGAGGAGCTTGCCGGCTACACCGCCTACCATTCCCATAATGTCATCGCTCTTAAGGAGATCGCCGATGGTGTCGTCAAGAGAATAACATTCATCATTCTTTGAGCTGTCTCTTTCAACAAACCAGTTGCGCACCATTGACTTAGCGCCGTCGGGTAAGGAGTATTCACGGGGATATTCCTCTACACCTGTGATGATGTAGGTTTCCTTTATATCACCTGCGGTCACGGTAATCTTGTTTTCGCCGGCCTTGATTTCCATACCCTCAAATACGAAGATGCCTTCTGCAGTAACGGTCTTCTGCTTATTGTTGACCTTAATCTGAACCTTGTCACAGTTAGAGTAAACCTTGAAGGTCTGTGCGCCGATTTTTCTGAGAGGATATCTGTCGCCTACGAGATGTACGAACTTGTCGTCTGACCAGAATGCCTTATATAAATAGAAGGAGTCCTTCTTTGTCTTTCTGTCAAAGGTGACAAGACCTTTGTTATTTCTGCCCTTGACTCCGCCCTCATTTCTTACTGCAGAGCCGAAATCAAACATATTCCATACATAGGAGCCCCATATCCACTTGTTGGCGTTGATGCTCTGAATGTAATGCTCATGATAGAGAGCCTGATAGCCCTCGGAGTAGTCACCCTGAACGGGAGCGTCGCTGAAGTAGCCTAAAACGCCCTCTGCACCGTATTCGGAAATACCCATCTTAAGGTCAGGGTTAGCGGCATGGAATTTTTCGAGCCATTCATCGAGACCGTCGCAGGTCTTCATATACCAGCCGAAATAGTGATTATAGGCAAGAATATCCGTAACTCTGTTAAGCTCGGAATCGAGTCCGCACATAGTGAACTGTGCACAGGTAGTAGGTCTGGAGGAATCGAGAAGCTTGGCATAGGCATTGAGCTCCTTTATGCCCTCGATAAGTGCTTCATTTTCGTTAGTGATGGTGATTTCGTTCTGTACACCCCAGGCATAAATGGATGCGTGGTGCATATTCTGCTTGATAAGCTCCTCGAGCTGATTGATAGCATTATCCTGAGCAGCCTTTGAGAAGCGGGAGATAACGGGAATCTCCGCCCATACGAGAAAGCCCATTTCGTCGCAAAGGTCATAAAATTCCTCTGCCTGCTGATAATGAGCGAGACGGATTGAGTTGGCACCCATTTCCTTGATAAGGTCAAGATCCTCCTTATGCTCTGCGATGGTGAGAGCGTTACCGATAGCCTCTCTGTCCTGGTGGCGGGAAACGCCCTTGAGCTTGATATATTCACCGTTAAGGAAGCAGCCCTCCTTGGCATCGAACTTAATGTCTCTGAAGCCGAATCGGAGCTCGACCTTGTCAATAAGGTCAGCACCCTTTTTAAGAATGGCACGGAGAGTATAAAGATAGGGATTCTTCATTCCGTTCCAGAGCACGGGAGAGTCAACATGGAGCTTTTCTCTGTCCCCTGCTGAGGCTACCACATTACCCTCGGCATCGACAACCTCATAAAGCACCTTAACATCCTTCTGATAATTGCTGATGACAGCCTTGACCTTTACATCGCCGTTTGTTTTAGCGGTAACATAAACGCCCTTACTGCCGTAGTCGTCGAGAGAGAATCTCGTCTCGGGAACATCGGTGATAAGGTTTACCTCTCTGTAAAGACCGCCGTAGAAGGTGAAGTCGGCAAAGCCGGGATAGACCTTTTTGTTTTCGCCGTTATCAACAGTTATTTCCAGGAAATTTTTCGGTGAAGAAAGGAAGGAGGAAATATCGAAACGGAAGGTGGAATAGCCGCCCTCA
>JAFSDF010000263.1 GCA_017436375.1 Clostridia bacterium
CACAATAATGCGTTAAAAATCACCGATATGCGTCAGCATTATCGGTGATTTTTGCCTTTTCTTGCAAAGCTATTTCGCATTTTAAAGTGCTTCGCAGTTTCGTAAGAACAGAAAATTTCTTGTATTGAAGCCACAAAACGCAACAAGGCTGTCGCCTTGCGAGGCTTTTGGCAAAAATACGGGGAATTTTGTTCGAGAAACAAATACTGCCTTATCGGGCATCGGCGAAGGGCGACACTTCCTTACGAAGTGTCGCCCAAAAGCCACTCTTTCGACAGTTTTTTTATCTTATTCTTCCTCGAACATATCCTTACCGAGTCCGCAAACGGGGCATACCCAATCCTCAGGAACATCCTCCCAGGCTGTAGAGGGGTTTACACCGTTTTCGACATCACCGAGTGCAGGATCATAGACATATCCGCAGGGACAAATATACTTTTTCATAATAATCACCTCATAGTTTATTATAGTTTGTAGGGGCGGCGTTTAGTCATAATTTCGGAAATTGCATCTAATATTTTATCGTGACAACCTCCGCAGCCTGTGGAACAGTGGGTGATTTTCTGTACACCCTCAAAGGCTTTTTCTACATCCTCAAGCTTTTCAAATTTATTAAGTGCATCTTCCACATCAAAGAAAGATACCTGCTTACATTTGCAGATGGTGTAATCAAACATAAACTCCACTCCTTTATGTAAAATAGGGGATGCAGTAAAAATCGCATCCCCTCAGTATTGTTTTTCGGGTTAACGATTAACCGGATTTTTTATGTAGGGGAGGATATTGTCCTCCCGGATAATTAACCGAAATATCTCTTAAGCAGACCTTCGAATGCCTTGCCGTGTCTTGCTTCGTCTCTTGCCATTTCGTGAACTGTGTCGTGGATAGCATCGAGACCGAGCTCTTTAGCCATCTTAGCAAGGTCGAATTTGCCCTGTGTAGCACCGTTTTCAGCGGCAACTCTCATTTCGAGGTTTTTCTTTGTGCTGTCGGTTACCACTTCGCCGAGAAGCTCTGCGAATTTAGCGGCATGCTCTGCTTCTTCGTAAGCAGCCTTTTCCCAGTAGAGACCGATTTCGGGGTAGCCCTCTCTGTGAGCTACTCTTGCCATAGCGAGATACATACCTACCTCTGAGCATTCGCCGTTGAAGTTGTCACGCAGACCCATTACGATTTCTTCGGGAACATTGGCTTCCTTGCCTACACCGAGGATGTGCTCTGCTGCCCAGGTCATACCTGCGCCTTCTTCTCTTTCCTTCATCTTAGCTTTGCAGATGGGGCATACATCGATTTTTTCGTCGCTTTCATAACCGCATACGGGGCAATAATACTTTTTCATTTTTCTTTCCTCCAAGATAATTATTTTTTGTTTGAGTTTTTGCAATCGGGGCAGATGCCGTAGAACATCAATGAATGAGATGTTACAGTACCGTCAAAGTCGCGGGGGAGTGAGTCAAGATTTACTCCCGTGTCGATACTCAGGTCCACAACCCTCCTGCAGTTAAGGCAGGTCAGGTGGTAGTGACCGTGGGTGTGACCGTCAAATCTGTCGCTGTCACCGGTGGGGATTTTAAGGATAAGCCCTTCGCCTTCCAAAAGCTTCAGGTTCCTGTACACCGTGGCAAGACTGATAGATGGGATTACCTCTCTCACTGCGAGGAAGACATCCTCTGCCGTGGGATGATCGTACCGTGACTGTAGGTTTGCCAGCACCGCATCCCGTTGCTTACTGGATTTAAGTGTTGACATAAGTCCTGCTCCAATCTTTTTGAACTAATAATGATAATCATTATCATTATCGTGGCTTTATAATAGCATAAGATTTTTCCGTTGTCAATAGGTTTTTGAAAATTTTTTAGAAAAATTTTACCTCAGTTATTTCGTCACACTCACTCTTTCAGGTGAGCCTGATTTTGCCCTCGCTGAATAATTTAAGACATACTTCCTTTAAAGTGTCATCTTGAGCGTAGGGTGACGATAGTAATCCGAACCTGCCTGAAAGTGCGTCTTTTCAGTGCTTTTCGGTGTTTCGGTTTTGAAAGGCGTCAGCCTGTCGGCAACCTCAACAGCCAAAAATCATCTGAAAATACTCGGTTTTCAGGTCAAAGATTTTTTATCGTGAGGATTTTTGGCAGTTCAAGACAAAAACACAGCAAATCCTTTCGGATTTGCGAGTATTTTACGAAGAAGTGGCGGAAATCATCCGATAAAAAACACGGTTCGGATTATTACCGTCACCCTAGCGAAAGATCTTAAAACCTACCTTATACAAAGATCTTTCACATTCGTTAAGGATGACATTTTCGGAAACGGGAGGTCACGCTGTATGTGGCGGAAAGCTCTCCATCACATAAATATACTATTATAATATAGAAATAATTCTTTCCACTCTAATATTTTTTAATATTCCTCTTGACATTCCTGTTTTGTTGTGCTAAAATACTCACAATTTAAACTTTTAAAACTTTAAACTGATAAAGTATTGCTTTGCAGAGACTTTTTTCTGCCGGAAGAAAGTGAAAAATTATACTTTGACTGCCTGCTTTTTTATAAAATTACAGTATTTTTATTGACGATTCAATTTCACAGGTGTATAATTTACCATTATGCACTTCGTGATGTGCGATTATTATAATGTTTAGGTGATAACTATGGTAAATGAAAAAATGTACGACCTCGGTGCGAAAAGCTCCGTTATCAGAGAAATATTTGAATACGGTAAAAAGAGAAAGGCTGAAATCGGTGCCGAAAATGTCTACGATTACAGCTTAGGTAACCCCAGCGTTCCCGCTCCGGAAATCGTAAATGAGACTATCTGCGAGCTGACGGAGACTATGCCCTCCACAGTTCTCCACGGCTATACCTCTGCGGTGGGCGATAATGATACCCGACAGGCCATAGCCGACGACCTTAATAAGCGCTTCGGTACTGCTTTTTCCTTTAAAAACTTTTATATGACCGCAGGTGCCGCCGCTTCTCTTTCCATCTGCTTCAGGGCTCTTACTGAAAAGGACGATGAAATCATTATCTTTGCACCCTATTTCCCCGAGTATAAGGTTTTTATCGAGTCAGCAGGTGCAAAGGCAGTAGAGGTTAAATGTAAGGCTGACGATCTGCAGATCGACCTTGATGCCTTCGAAAAGGCGATTACCGCCGGGACTAAGGCTGTGGTGGTTAATTCACCCAATAATCCCTCAGGTGTGGTAATCAGTGAGGAAACTGTCCTTGAGCTTTGCCGTATAATGAATGAAAAGCAGGAGGAGTACGGCAGAGAAATTTTTCTTATCTCTGATGAGCCCTACAGAGAGCTCGTTTACGGAGATGTGAAGGTTCCCTATCTCACCAAATACTATGATAATACTCTCGTATGCTATTCCTATTCCAAGTCACTTTCACTTCCCGGTGACAGAATCGGTTATATTCTTGTACCCGATGAGGTGAGCGATTTCGAGCTTATATATAAGTCCGTCTGCGGTGCGGGCAGAGCACTCGGTTATGTGTGTGCTCCCTCGCTTATGCAGTTTGTAATAAAGAAATGCGTAGGCAGGACGAGTGATGTTTCGGTCTATAAAATGAACAGAGACATTCTCCTTGACGCTTTCGAAAAGCTCGGCTTTAAAACGGCCAAGCCCGACGGAGCCTTCTATCTGTTTATGAAATCTCCCGAGGAGAGTGCCGAGGCCTTCTGCGAAAAGGCAAAGAAATACGATCTCCTTTTAGTTCCCAGTGACTCCTTCGGCTTCCCGGGCTATGTGAGAATTTCTTACTGTGTTTCTACTGAAATGATAAAGGCTTCACTTCCGGCATTCAGAAGGCTTGCCGAAGAATACGGCCTTATTTAAAGGAGAGCTGTTATGGATAAGCTGAATAAAGCAAGAGAAATAATCGGCGAAGCAGATAAAGAGATAGCCGCACTTTTCGAAAAAAGAATGGCGGCAGTCAGAGAAGTAGCTGAATATAAAAAGGAAAGAGGCCTGCCCGTTTTTGACGGAGCGAGAGAGGACTATCTTATAAATAAAAACCTCGGGTATATCGAAGATGAAAGCGTAAAGGACTTTTATGTATCCTTTATGAAAAGCACTATGGACATTTCCAAAAGGTATCAGCACCGTATTTTGGAGGGTGCCAATGTAGCCTACAGCGGAGTGGAGGGTGCCTTTGCCCACATAGCCGCAGGCAGGATATTTCCCGACGGAAAAAGAATATCCTATCCCGACTTTAAGGCCGCCTATGAGGCTGTGGAAAAGGGCGAATGTGACTGTGCCGTGCTTCCTATAGAAAACAGCAGGGCAGGAGAGGTCGGACAGGTTATCGACCTTATCTTTTCCGGCTCGCTTTATGTGAACGGTCTTTACAGCCTTGACATCCGTCATAATCTTATCGGTCTCAGCGATGCTGCTGAAAAGGACATCGTAAAGGTTATCAGCCATCAGCAGGCTCTCGATCAGTGTGCATCCTATATAAGAAATCAGGGCTATAAATCCGAGGGCTGTGAAAATACTGCCAGAGCGGCTAAGTTAGTGGCTGACACGGGCGACAAGTCTCTTGCCGCCATCGCCAGCAGAGAAACTGCTGAGCTTTACGGCCTTAAGGTTATCAGAGAAAACATTAACGAGGCCAGTGACAATACTACCCGCTTCGTGGTTCTTTCCCGTACACTCTGCACGGAAAAGAGAGACCACAGTATTATCGTTTTCACCGTTCCCGATGAGGCAGGTGCGCTTGCTCATGCCATCAATGTAATCGGTCATCACGGCTATTCAATGAGGTCAATCAAAAGCCGTGCCATGAAGGACCTCATCTGGACCTATTATTTCTATGTGGAAATCGAGGGCGATTTACAGTCGAGACGGGGCAGATATATGCTTGACGAGCTTTCAGACTGCTGTGACAGACTGAAAATGATAGGTACCTATAAAGATAATTCAAAGATTTGAGTGATTTAAAGTGATCATACCCATTAATTTAGGCGAAAAATCCTATGACATAATTCTCGAAAGAGGAGCCATAAAAAAGGCGGGAGAGTATCTCGGTATTTCTCAGGACAGAAGGGTGCTTATCGTGACCGATTCGGGTGTACCCGGTGAATATGCGGATACTGTAGGCCGTTCCTTTGAAAACAGCTTTGTTTTTACCTTCCCGCAGGGCGAGGCGAGCAAGAATTTCGACACCTACCGTCAGATTTGTGAAAGGCTGATGGAGCTTTCCTTTACCCGTAAGGATGCCGTTATCGCCGTAGGCGGAGGTGTAACGGGTGATATGGCAGGCTTTGCCGCCGCTACCTATATGAGAGGTATCGATTTTTATAATATCCCCACCACACTTCTTTCACAGGTGGACTCATCCATCGGCGGAAAGACGGCTATTGATCTGGGCAAGATTAAAAACATCATCGGAGCCTTTCATCAACCGAAAAAGGTCATAATTGATCCCGATGTGCTCTCGACTTTATCTGAAAGACACCTTAAAAACGGGCTTGCAGAGGCACTCAAAGCAGGCATTATAATGGATACGGAGCTCTTTGAGATTTTTGAGCGGGGCGAGGCTGAGAAAAAAATCGATGAGGTAATCGAGCGCTCTCTGAGAGTGAAAAAGAGAGTAGTCGAGGAGGATGAAAAGGAGACAGGCCTTCGCAAGGTGCTGAACTTCGGTCACACTATCGGTCACGGTATAGAGGCTTCCATTCCCTTCGGTGAGCTTTACCACGGGGAATGTGTGGCACTCGGTATGATACCGATGTGCGGTGAGGAAATAAAGGACAGAGTGATTTCTGCTTTGGTGAAAACAGGACTCCCTGTTTCTTACTCTATCGACAGAGAGAGAGTAAAGGAAGCTCTCTCCCACGACAAAAAGAGCGATATAAAGGGTGTAACAGCAGTTTTCAGCAGAGAAATCGGCACCTTTGAATTCATAAATATGACTACAGATGAATTAATGAAACTGATATAAAGAGGGACAGAAAATGAAAAACACTTTTGGCAATTCCCTTTCCGTGACACTTTTCGGTGAAAGCCACGGCGAAGCTATAGGCTGTGTAATCGACGGCATTTCACCCGGTATTGAGATTGACGAGGACTTCATCTGCTCTCAGATGGAAAAAAGGAAGGGAATAAACGCTCTTTCCACACCGAGAAGGGAAAAGGATGAGGTAAAAATATTAAGCGGTGTTTTCGAGGGCAGAGCTACGGGCACACCCATCTGTCTTATGATAGAAAATGCCGACACTAAAAGTAAGGACTATTCGAAAATTAAAGATATTGCCCGTCCCTCCCACGCAGATTACACTGCCGAGTGTAAATACGGCGGCTTCCAGGATTACCGAGGCGGAGGGCATTTTTCGGGCAGACTTACTGCTCCTCTGGTAGCCGCAGGTGCCATAGCCATAAAGGCACTGGAGGCTAAAGGTATCAAAATAGCCACTCATATTTCCTCCTGCGGAGATATTGAGGACAGAGAGTTCGGAGATTATGAAGCTGACTTTGCTCTTTTGGAAAACCTCGAAATGCCTGTTCTCTGCGAAAAGAAAAGGGCAGAAATCGCTGCTCTTATCGAGGAATGTAAAAAGGACGGAGACAGCATCGGCGGTGTTCTTTCCACTGCGGTGACAGGTATGCCTGCAGGTGTGGGTGAGCCTTGGTTTGACACTGTGGAGAGTATGCTTTCACACGCACTCTTTTCCGTGCCCGCAGTCAAGGGTGTTGAGTTCGGTGCCGGCTTCGGCTTTGGCAGAATGAGAGGCAGTCAGGCTAACGACAGCTTTTACTGTGACGGTGATACCGTGAGGACCAAGACAAACAATAACGGCGGTATCAACGGCGGTATTACAAACGGTATGCCCATAACCTTC
>JAFSDF010000264.1 GCA_017436375.1 Clostridia bacterium
GATAAACAGCGGGAGTGATTGCTGATGTTCTGTTATGAGAAAATATTACAGTATCCTATCAATATCAAAAAACCTAATCCTTTGTATGCGAAAATCATAATTAGTCAGTACGGCGGGCCTGACGGTGAGCTGGGAGCTTCCTTGCGTTATCTCAGCCAACGTTTTGCCATGCCCTGGGGAGAATTGCAGGGCCTTCTTACGGACATAGGTACCGAGGAACTGTCTCATTTGGAGATGATCGGTACGATTGTTTATCAGCTGACGAGAAATCTTTCACCGGAAGAGATAAAGAAAAACGGGGTTGAAGCATATTTCGTTGACCACACTACAGGCGTGTATCCCGCCTCGGCGGCAGGCGTTCCCTTTACGGCGGCTTATCTTCAGTCAAAGGGTGACGTGATAACCGATCTTCATGAAAATATGGCTGCAGAGCAAAAGGCGAGAACGACTTATGATAATATTCTTCGTCTTGTCGATGATCCCGATGTTTGCGATGTAATCAAGTTTCTGAGGGCCAGAGAGATAGTTCACTATCAGCGCTTCGGTGAGGGTTTGCGTATAGCTACGGATAAAATGAATGAAAAGAACTTCTATGCGTTCAATCCGAGTATTGATAAATGCAGAAAGTGATAACAGGGGAGCTGCGGCTCCCTTTTTTAGACAGATGTAGTTTAGATACATTTGGTACATATTTGTCTATAAACTTTTACTGTTAGTTCAAAATATTCAACTTTATTTATATAAAAAAACCATATCAGTTAACAAATTAATTTTTCTCATTGTTATAATTAAAATATATAATTTGTTTATTATTGCTTAATAAACACAACAAGGAGAAAAAAATATGTTAAAATCACCTGAAAACAAAAACTGTTATGAGTACCTTAGAGAATGTACCGAAATTTACGATGACGTTTATATGATGCAGCATTTCGGTGTAAAGTATTACCGTTCTGAAATTTTCAGACATATGGATGCATTGGCAGGCTTTTTCCAGAAAGAGCTGGGGATTAAAAGAGGTGATGTAGTTACAGTATTTATGCCTACAACCGTACAGAGTATTATTGCATTTTACGCTCTTAACAGCATCGGTGTAATTACAAATTTTGTTCATCCTCTTATGTCAACTGATTTTCTTAAAGAGAGAATAGAGGAAGTTAATTCAAAGGCAGTTATGATTCTTGACCTTCTTGCAAAGGATCATATCAAAACAATCAATGACAGCGGTCTTCCCTGTGTTGTATGCTGCAGCTCAGACTATTCTGAAGGTATCAAAGGCTTCGGCTGTAAGATAGGCGAAGGTCTTGTAAAGAAGATTTATCCCAAATATAACAAGGCGTACTATTATAAGGATGCAATAGCAAAGGGATATGTATCCGAAAAGGTAAAAAATAACGGTGAAGAGCTTGGTGCTTATCTCAATGGCGGCGGTACAACAGGCAAAAGCAAGACTATCAAAATCACATCAAAATCCATCAATGAGCTTGTATGGCGTGTTTCCGATCTTGATGCAATTCAGGCACCCGGTGAAGAAGCAGAGGTTATCGTTCTTCCTCTCTTCCATTGCTTCGGTCTTTGCATAGGTATTCATATGGCTATGTGTAACAGCGCACGTATCATTCCTATGATGCAGTTCGATGCCAAAATTTTTGTGAAGCTTTTAAAGCAGAACAGAATTGCAGGATTTATAGGTATCCCTCTTATGTTTCAGAAGCTTATGAAGCAGAAAGGTTTTGACGGACCACATCTTAAAAATGTCAGACTTATGTTCTGCGGCGGTGACGATGTACCTGATGCTTTCCTGGATGAATTTAATACATACTTTGAAAAATGGGGTGCCACAGGCAGACTTCGTCAGGGCTACGGTCTTACAGAAACCAACTCTGTATGTACAGTTAACTCCAATGATGATTTCCGTTACGGCAGTATAGGCAGACCTCTCAGAGGCGTTGAGGTTGAAATCTGGGACGATAACCACAATAAGCTTCCCGATGGTGAAATCGGTGAAATTGCCATTGCAGGTCCTACAATTATGGAAGGCTATTATATGGACGGTGAGGATAAGGAATACGGTATTTACACCGATGCAAACGGCAAAAAGTGGGTTCTTTCAGGTGACCTCGGTTACAGAGATGAGGACGGATATTTCTTCTTCTCCGGCAGAAAAAAGAGACTTGTTATCATTTCAGGCTATAACGTATATCCCACAGATATTGAAAAGGTTGTTGGCGAGCTTCCCGAAGTAAATGAATGCTGTGCTGTTCAGGGCTGGGACAACGGCCGTTCAATGGTAAGACTTTATCTTACTGTTAAGGATAAAAAGTATGAAACAGATGAGCTAAAGGAAAGAATAGCCAAGCTGCTTGAAGACAACTACTCCAAATTCTATGTTCCCCGTGACTATGTATTTATGGATAAGCTTCCTGAAACACCGCTTATGAAGGTGGATTTTATGAAGCTTACGGCTGCTGACCCTGAAAAGGCAAGAGCAGAAAGAAAGATAAAAGAATAAATAAAAAATATTTTTCTTGATTTACAAACGGATTTATATGTGATACAATTATATAAACACAAAATTTCGTCCCTTTCAGAAAGGACAAAAGGAGAAAAAATAATGATTACCATTAATGCACTTATGTGCAAGGGTTGCGGTTATTGCATTAAATTTTGCCCGAAGCATATATTGGAAATGGGAAAGGAAAGGTCGCAAAAAGGACATTTCTATCCCGTAAATATCAACGAAGAGGCCTGCACGACCTGTGCTGTTTGTGCACTGATGTGTCCTGAGGCGGCAATCGAGGTCGAGGCAAAGGAGGGATAAGGAAATGGAAAAAAGATTTATGAAGGGCTGTGAGGCTATAGCCGAAGCGGCCGTCAGAGGCGGATGCCGTTTCTTTGCCGGTTATCCCATCACGCCGCAGAATGAAATTCCTGAATATCTTTCCAAAAGACTTCCCGAAGTGGGCGGGGCTTTCGTTCAGGGTGAAAGTGAGGTAGCCTCCATCAATATGGTTTACGGTGCCGCTGCCACAGGTACGCGTGCTCTTACCAGCTCATCGGGTCCGGGTATCAGCCTTAAGGCTGAGGGCATTTCCTATCTTGCCTCTGCACAGCTACCGGCAGTTATCGTAAACATCTCCAGAGGCGGTCCCGGTCTTGGATCAATTCAGCCGGCGCAGTCGGATTATCTTCAGGCCACCAAAGCTCTCGGTCACGGCGGCTTCAGAGCGATGGTTTTCGCTCCCGCTACATTACAGGAGGCAGTTGACCTTACATATAACGCTTGGGAATATGCCGAAAGAGACAGAGGTCCCGTGCTTATTCTTATGGACGGATGTCTCGGTGCCATTATGGAAGAGGTTGAGCTTCCCGAAATGAAAGAGCTCAATTATGATAACACGGAGGATTGGTGTCTTGCCCGTGTAAACGGCAGAGAGGACAGCCATATGATTACTCCCATTCTTCCTGAGCTTGCACTCGAAATGCTCAATAAATTCAAGGGCATGACCTATAAGATGTGGGAAATGGCTGACGTGAAGGTTGAGGAATATCTTTTAGATGATGCCGAATATGTGGTTGTCGCTTACGGTATCGCTGCCAGAGTGGCAAAGGAAGCTATCAACACCCTGCGTGAGCAGGGACATAAGGTGGGTATGATAAGACCGATTACTCTTTATCCTTTTCCAAAGGCAAGCCTTGACAACCTCGATTATGAGAAAGTAAAGGCTATTATTGACATAGAGATGACCATTCCTGCCCAAATGCGTGACGATATCGAGCTTCAGGTGAAGGGACGCTGTCCTGTCCATGAATACGGTCGCTCAGGCGGTATCCTGCTCGATGACGACGGTGTGCTTGAGGCTATAGAAAACATAGTGAAAGGGGGAGCATAATTATGCCGTCATATAAAAGACCGAGTGCGTTGCTGCCCATGTCCACGGGATATTGTCCCGGCTGTCTGCATGCGCTTGCCACCAGACTTGTGGCAGATGTGGTGGATGAGCTGAATCAGCAAAAAAACGCCATTAATGTAATATCTGTCGGCTGTAGTGCTCTTAATCTTTATTCATGGAGCGGTGACGAAATCGGTGCCGCTCACGGCAGAGCCCCTGCAGTGGCTACGGGCATAAAAAGATGTCTTCCCGACCGGCTCGTTTTCACCTATCAGGGTGATGGCGACTTGGCGGCTATCGGTTTGGCGGAGATTATGTCTGCAGCAAACCGTGGTGAAAATTTCACCGTTATATTTGCGAACAATCAGACCTACGGTATGACGGGCGGTCAGATGGCACCCACCACCCTTATAGGTCAGAAGTCCACCACTACTCCCTTTGGCAGAGATGCCGCAACCACAGGCTACCCTCTTAAAATGTGCGAGCTTATTTCGGTTTTGGAGGCTCCTGTTTTCGTGGCGAGATATGCACTCAATTCTCCGAAGGGCGTTATGGATGCGAAAAAAGGCA
>JAFSDF010000265.1 GCA_017436375.1 Clostridia bacterium
AGACCAAAAAGCAAAACAAAAAACAGATGTGTCTGAGTTGATTTCAACTGAAATACATCTGTTTTTATATTTATTAATCAGAATTATCTGTGTTGCACAAGGGTAAAATTTGCTTTTTTAGCCGTTTTTTCGCCCACTCGAAGTATAAACATACGCCTTCGGGACGAAGAAAACGACTTCTGCATCTTAATGCAACAGCCCCTTTGTCTTTTATTTACCTATCCTGCAGTTCTCACAGTCACCCGAGGTACATTTTCCACCTTCGGGACAGCCGATACATTTTTTACCGTTTTTCTTTTCTCTGTAAACATAGGCTCCTGCCGGAACAACGATAAGTATAACGATAGCAATAATTATAATATCTTCCATAGTTACTTCCTTTTAATTCAATTATTTTACTGCCTGCTTTTTCTTAGCCTTAAGAGCCTGTTCGGCTTTTACCTTTTTTGTAGCATTAACGGAAAGGATTACTAAAACTGAAGCGAATACCACTACTGCCGCAAGACCGGGGATGAAGCCTTCACCTACGGAGCCGGTAGTTATGAGAGTGCCTGCCTGATAAACGATGTAGCTGACCGTAAATCCGGTGCCTAACTGGAAGGCAATAGCACCGCAGAGCCATTTTGCGCTTTTCATTTCGCTGTTCATAGCACCCATAGCCGCAAAGCAGGGAGGAGTATAGAGATTAAACATAAGATATGCCAGAGCGGCTACCTTGGTAATAGCCATAACACCTGCCACCTCGGCACCTGCACCCTCCATAAGGGAAAGCTCCTCGGTATCGATGAGATTTTCCAGGCCTACAAAGCATACTGCGAGAGTACCTACCACGTTTTCCTTAGCTATAAAGCCGGTGATAGCGGCAGCGGCAAGCTGCCAGGAGAGAACACCCACCACGGGAACAAGCAAATATGCAAAGGGGCCTGCTATAGAAGCGAGGATAGAAGCATCTGCAGTTTCTGCCGGCTGTAAGCTCCAGGAGAAGGACTGCATAATCTGTACTGCCGTGTTACAGAGAAGGATGATTGTAGCCGCCTTTACTATGTAAGCCCATCCTCTGCTGCACATTGATTTGAAGGCTCTCATAAAAGAGGGCACCTTATACTCGGGAAGCTCGATAATGAAGTAGGATTTTTTTGCCGAATTGCCTGTGATTTTGTTAATAATGAGAGCGGCAAAAAAGATTATAACGATACCGAAAAAATACATTATGGGACCTACCCATGTAGCATCCTCAAAGAAGGCTCCGGCAAAAAGAGAAATTACGGGAAGCTTGGCACCGCAGGGCATAAAGGGAGCGAGCATAGCAGTAGCTCTTCTCTCACGCTCATTACGGATAGTACGGCACGCCATAACACCGGGGATAGCACATCCTGTACCGATAACGAAGGGAATAACGGATTTGCCCGAAAGACCAACCTTTTTAAAAATAGGATCGAGAATAACGGAAACTCTGGCCATATAGCCGCAGTCCTCTAAAAGAGCAATAAGGAAATACATCACCATTACCAGAGGAAGGAAGCCGACGACAGCGACGACACCGCCGATTACACCGTCAATAAGAAGGGCATAAAGTAAAGGATTTGCATTTTCCAGTAAGCCTCCTATACGGCTCTGCAGAGCCTCAAGAAGGGTTACGAGACCGGGGATAACCGTGCCGTTTTCAAGCTCATAGCCCTCGGCAATCCACGCACCGGGGCCGGCCTGTGAAATCCAGAAAACAGCAAACATAATCACTGCGAAAATGGGTATACCGAGCCATCTGTTTGTGAGAACGGAATCGATTTTATCCTGTACATTTTTTACATTGGTGAAAACCTTCCGCTTCTGAGTAGCAGAGACGATTTCATTAACGAAAATAAACCGCTTTCTGTCTGCGGCCATAACCGCACTTTTATCCGTCAGATCCACATTACCCTGTCTGTAGGGTGCTGTCTGCTTCTTACCTACCTGTCCGAGAGCGGATTTCATAAGATAAGAGAGACCTTCGGAGGAGGTGGAAACAGTTTCGATAACGGGACAGCCTAAAAATTCAGAAAGGGCCTTTGTATTGATTTTTGTTTCCTTTTTCTTATTTATGTCCGTTTTATTCAGAGCCACAACCATAGGAATACCCAGCTCTAAAAGCTGTGTGGTAAAGAAAAGACTTCTGCTTAAATTTGTGGCGTCGACGATATTGATTATAACATCGGGATTTTCGTTTTTTACATAGTCGCTTGTTATGCTTTCCTCTCCCGTAAAGGGTGACATAGAGTAGGCTCCGGGAAGGTCAACGGCGATAATGCTATCTTTGCCGTCACAGTAGACCTTTCTGACGGAATGCTCCTTTTTTTCCACGGTAACACCTGCCCAGTTACCCACCTTTTCATTACTGCCGGTGAGAGCATTATACATAGTGGTTTTACCG
>JAFSDF010000266.1 GCA_017436375.1 Clostridia bacterium
AAACACAGCAAATCCTTTCGGATTTGCGAGTATTTTAACGAAGAAGTGGCGGAAATCATCCGATAAAAAACACGGTTCGGATTATTACCGTCACCCTAACTGACAGTATATATCCTGCCCTTTTCCGTCATAAATGTCGTCACGCCGTTTTCGAAGGAGGTCTCGATTTCCTTGCCGTCCTCATCGTAAACGAGCATAATTTTTCCGTCGTATCTGAGAGAGCATTTTCCGCCCTCGTTAGATTTTACCGTAGCGGATTTGAGCTTGTCATTTTCCCATTTGATTGACACTTCAAAATTGCCTCTTGCCATAAGGCCTTTGATTTCACCCTCATGCCAGGAGGAGGGGAGAGCGGGCAGGAGAGCGATGTAGTCGCCGTGGCTCTGGACGAGCATCTCACAGACACCTGCCGTAAAGCCGAAATTGCCGTCAATCTGGAAGGGAGGATGGGTGCCGAAAAGATTTTTCAATATGGCACCTTTCATGATGTTTTCAACGATGAGATTACATTTCTCGCCTTCACCCAAACGGGCGTAGGAGAGAAGGCGGATGGCAAGTCCCCAGCCGGTGCTCTTATAGCCTCTGTCCTCGAGGGTAGTGAGAGCGGCTTTCTTCAGCTTTTCATCGTCGGGTGAAATCTGGCTGAAGGGATAAAGAGAAAGAAGATGGGAAATGTGGCGGTGCTTTCTTTGTACACCCTTTGTTCTGTAGCCTCTCATAAAGAAGCTGTCCTCGTTGTACCATTCCTTAATCTGTCCCCATTTGCCGATTTGCAGGGGCTTAAGACGGACTATCTGATTTTCCACGGTGCTGATGATTTCGCTGTTTACCGCATCGCCGAAGCCCTTATCCGTAAGCTCCTTTGCCGCGTGGAGAACATCGGAATAAAGATTATAAATTATGCACTGGTCGTAGGTGTTACCTGCGGCGACAGGTCCGTGCTCGGGTGAATAGCCGGGAGACACTACGAGACGGTCACTCTTTTTATCCTCGATGAGAAGCTTCGTCCACATAAGGGCACACTCCTCCATAGCGGGATAGATGTCGTTTTTCAGCTTTTCGATGTCAAGAGTGAAGCGGTAATAGTCATACATTCCCTGTAATGCCCAGGCACCGTTGGTGGGTGCCCAGCCCCACTGCCACTCAGAGCCCAGCCCCACATAGCCCAGGGGAGTTACCATAGTGTGGAACATAAAGCCTGTAGGCTTTTCGTAATCGGGAGTGCCGTCCTCTTTGTCCTCACCGATGCCGAGGCTTCTGTTTGCCACTATTCTGCCCGGCTTTTTCAGGGAGTTCACGAAGTCGATGTAGGGAAGAGCAGTTTCTGCGATATTAGCCACATAAGCGGGCCAGTAGTTCATCTGCACATTGACATTGAAATGATAATCACAGCACCAGGGAGGATTGTTTTTCGCATTCCATATACCCTGTAAATTAGCGGGGAGAGAGCCGTCACGGGAGGAGGCTATGAGCAGGTATCTGCCGTACTGGAAAAGAGTGGTGATGAGACTTCTCTTATACTCACCCTTTTTGCTGAAGCGTTTGAGCATATAGTCGGTGGTGAGAGGAGTTTCCTCCTGACCGAGATTAAAGGTCACACGGCTGTAAAGGTCTGTATAGTCCTTGATATGTGCTCTGTAGAGATCTCCGAAGGTCTTTTCCGAGGCCTTCATTACGGTCTGCTTTGCTTTGGCCAAAGGATCGGCATCGCTGAAAAAGTCCGGGTAATCGTTTATGTAGTTTGTGGCAAGGCTCACAAGCACCACAGCCTCTGTGGCATCCTTTACTATGATTCGGTCTTCCTTATATTCCACGGTGCCGTCACAGGTGATTTTTACGAAGCCTCCGTATTTCATTCCGTTGGCATCCTTGCCGTCTTCACCGTCGAGACCTATGTTTGCTTTGACCGTACCGAAAACAGAAATGCCGTCTTCGTCTGTCTTTACCGTGCCCTTCTGGTCTGAAACTACATAAGCCTCAAAGCCGAAGGTGGAAAGCTCGGTGCTTTCCTCATCTGTGCTTTCACACTGAAATCTTGCCACGAAAACATTATCGGGATAGGATACGAAGTAGTGGCGTGTGTAGGCTACCTTTTCTTCCTTAAATGAAACCATAGCCGAGGCTGTGTCCAGGTCGAGGTCACGGACATACTTTTCGGCAGTTTCGCTTCCTTCGAAATTGAAATAGAGGTTGCCGAAGGACTGATATGCGCCGAAGCCTGTCATATCGCCCTGCAGGCTTTTCATTTTGGCCGTGGCTGTTTTATGGTCGCCTGATGCCAGCAGAGTCTGAATTTCTCTGTAGGCCTCGCCTTTATCCTTTTTGCCTGTACCTCCGTCAAAGCCCGGTACGGTGACACCGCCTGACCATAAGGTTTTTTCATTGAAATGGATGAGCTCGGTTTTGATACCGCCGAAAACCTTGGCACCGATTTTACCGTTGCCTAAGGGCAGGGCTTCGTTTTCCCAGCCGTAGTAGCTCATATGTGCAGGCTCTTTGTAGCATAAATACATAGTAACACCTCATTATTACTCCGGAGCGCAAGAGCCTTCGTAAATGCAAAATGCAGGATGAAGGGATACTCCGTTACGATTATATCCGTATGAATTTCCCCTGTAAAAGTACCGGAAGCCATACGGACAACGATTTCATTTATTATAACTTTTTTTGACACTGTATGTCAACTGTAAAAATAAAATATAAAATATCATAAAAGATGAGAAAGAAATTGATTTTTGAATTAAACTGTGTTATCATATATTATGTATATTTATAGTTTAAATGAGAAAGGTTAATTTGATGAAGGAAGATTATCTCGTAACCATCGTCACCCGACAGGAAATAGAGGGGGAAAGGGATCTTTTAGAGGTTACCACCCACGGACATTTAGAGGGTGACGGCGACGGCTACACTCTTATATATACCGAGCAGGAGGAGGACGGAACCGAAAGCACTACGAAGCTGCAGGTAGAAAAGGGCAGACACATCACGGTAAACCGTGAGGGCAGTATCGCCACTTATATGATTATCGAAAATGAGGTCCGTCACCACTCTCACCATGTCACACCCTACGGAAGCTTTTCTATGGGAGTGTGCGGCAAGGAAATTATGTCAGATATGACCTCCGAGGGCGGAAGGCTGAGATTCAGCTATGCCACGGATATAGAAAAAAATCCTTTGGGTGTCATCGAATTCGAAATTACAGCCAAAAGAAAAATCGGCTACAAAGAAGAACAGGAGGAACATTAATGTCCGTTACAGCAGATAAAGCACAAAGTCAGATAAGAAAGACCGTATGTGATGCCATAGCAAAGGCACAGAGCAAGGGTATTTTACCCGAGGGTGAGGCAAACGCCTTTTCCGTAGAGGTGCCCGCCGACAGAAATAACGGTGACTATTCTACCAATGCGGCTATGGTAAATGCCAGAGCATTCCGTATGCCTCCCGTAAAAATCGCACAGGCGATAATGGAAAATGCCGACCTTGAAGGTACATACTTCAAAGAGATTAAAATAGCAGGTCCCGGCTTCATTAACTTTTACCTCTCCGATGTTTATTATGCCGATATTCTCTTTGAAATAAAAGAGGCAGGCGACTCCTACGGCAGAAGTAATTACGGACAGGGTAAAAAAATAAATGTTGAATTTGTTTCCGCCAACCCTACAGGTCCTATGCACATGGGTAATGCCCGAGGCGGTGCTCTGGGCGACTGTCTGGCAGGTGTTCTCGACTATGCAGGCTATGAGGTAGCCAGAGAGTTTTATGTAAATGATGCAGGTAATCAGATCGAAAAATTCGGTCTTTCTCTCGATATAAGATACCGTCAGCTCTGCGGTGAGAAAATCGAGCTTCCCGAGGACAGCTACCACGGTGAAGACATCACCGAAAGAGCAGGTGAATTCAAAGAGGCTTACGGTGAAGCATTTATGGAAAAGAGCGAGGAGGAAAGAAGAAAGGCTCTGGTTGAGTTCGCTCTTCCCAAAAACCTCGAAAATATGAAAAAGGCTATGGAAAAATACCGTATAGATTATGATCTGTGGTTCAGTGAGCTGACTCTTCATAACGGCGGTGAGCTTCAGGAAACCATAGACATACTCACAAAGGGCGGCTACACCTACGAAAAGGACGGTGCCCTGTGGTATAAAAATAAAGAGGTACAGACGAAAATGCTCCTTCGCGAGGGCAAAAGTCAGGAATATATCGATAAGCTCGAATTAAAGGACGATGTTCTCATCCGTGCCAACGGCAATCCTACTTATTTTGCTGCCGACATCGCCTACCACAGAAATAAGCTGGAAAAAAGAGGCTTTGACAAGGCTATCGATGTATGGGGTGCCGATCATCACGGACATGTAGCCCGTATGAAGGGTGCTATGGAGGCTGTAGGCATTGACTCTGACAGGCTTGATATTCTTCTTATGCAGTTTGTCCGTCTCGTCCGTGACGGTGAGGTGGTGAGGATGTCAAAGAGAACAGGCAAGGCTATCACCCTCGTTGATCTTCTTAATGAGGTTCCCATTGATGCGGTACGCTTCCTGTTTAATATCAGGGAGCCGGGCTCACTGATGGACTTTGATCTCGATCTTGCCGTGGAGCAGAGCTCACAGAACCCCGTTTATTACTGTCAGTACGCTCACGCACGAATCTGCAGTATTCTCGCCAAGCTGGAAAGCGAAGGCAAAAAAGCAAGAGACTGTACAAGCGAAGAGCTGCAGATGCTCAGCTGTCCCGAGGAAAGAGAGCTTATCCGCTTCCTTTCTACTCTCGGTGATACCATTATCGGAGCAGCGAAAAATTACGATCCTGCCAAGGTTACTCACTACGCTGTAGAGCTTGCTACTCTTTTCCACAAATTTTACAGTGCCTGCCGTGTAGGTGTGGAGGATGAAGGACTTATGCAGGCCAGACTTTTCCTTTGCATCTGTGTCAGAGATACGATGAAGAGTATTCTTACGATGCTCAAGGTTGATTCTCCCGAAAGAATGTAAATGTATTTTTATAATTTTTGTTAAAATACTAAAAAAGTAAAGTAAACTTAAACTGAGCAAACCATAATAAAATAAATTACAAAGAAAGTGAGAAAATATTATGAATCCCGAAAAAATTCTCGTTGTTGACGACGACCTTAACATCTGCGAGCTCTTAAGACTTTATCTTACCAAGGAGGGCTATAATGTAGTTATAGCCAATGACGGACAGAGTGCCGTTACCACCTTCCAGGAGGAAAGCCCCTCTCTGGTGCTTCTCGACATTATGCTTCCGAAACTTGACGGCTGGCAGGTATGCAGAGAAATAAGAAAGTTTTCCGAAACTCCCATCATTATGCTCACAGCCAAGGGTGAGGTCTTTGACCGTGTTTTAGGACTCGAGCTCGGTGCTGATGACTATGTGGTAAAGCCCTTCGATACCAAGGAAATCGTGGCCAGAATCAAGGCTGTTCTCCGCCGCAGTGCCGCCTCCGCTACAGAGGAGGTCAAGGAGGTACACTATGACAGGCTTTCCATTAATCTGACAAACTATGAGCTTAAGGTAGGCGGTGTTCAGATCGATACACCTCCCAAAGAAATGGAGCTTATTTTCCATCTGGCAAAAAATCCCAACCGTGTGTTTACCCGTGACCAACTTTTAGACGAGGTGTGGGGCTATGACTATTACGGTGATTCCCGTACTGTCGATGTGCATGTAAAGCGCCTTCGCGAAAAATTAGAGGGTGCATCGGACAAATGGGAGCTTCGCACCGTGTGGGGTGTGGGCTACAAGTTCGAAACCAAAGAATAATTATAAAGCCTTAACTTCAAACGCCTGATTATTCAGGCGTTTTTTGAAAAGAGGGAATTAAAATGGCTAAAAGAAAAATCAACAGACGAAGAAAAAGAGCAGGTATTCTCAGAAAATACTTTTTCCGCTATGCCGTTACTGTAGTGGCAGGCTTTATAGCGCTGTGCTTCATAATGATGTTTTTTATCGGAAGTCAGTGGTGGGATGAAAAGAATATTTCTCTTAACCGTAATATAAATAATATATGTGAGACCTATATTACTCTTTCCATACACGATAATCCCGATAAAAGCAAGGCAGAGGCTGCCGCTGCGGAAATGACGCTTCATAATGTTCTCAGCACTATGGGCAAGGCCACACTTTCCGAGTATTTCATTACGGATATTGACGGTAATGTTCTATACTGCAGCGACTGTGAGGCGGGAAAATCTCACGGCTGTGAAAATCACCGTAACTATAATGTAGCCGATGAACATATCAAAAGAGCACTTAAAGGAAGATTTTCCGATTACATCGGTGATGATGATTTTGATATAGGCTCCTTTGTGGTGGTGGCTCCCATAATTGACGGGACTGAGCCTGTGGCTGTAGTGTTCGGCGTGGAGGATGCCATTACAGGTCTGGTGCCTTACAGCGTGAGAATCATCGAATCCTTTTTCTACTCTCTCATTATCGCTCTTATTGCAGTGTTCCTGGCTCTTTTCTTTATAACGAGGGATGTAGCTCTCCCACTTACGGATATGCAGAAAATCACAGCACTGTATGCCAAGGGTGAATTTGATCATAAGGTAAGAGAGAACTATAAAAACCGTGAGCTGAACGATTTCGCCAAGGCTCTTAATAAAATGGCATACGAGCTGAAAATAAATGAGGATTCACGGAAAAGCTTTGTGGCCAATGTTTCCCATGAGCTTAAAACTCCCATGACCTCCATAGGCGGCTTTATTGACGGCATTATGGACGGGACCATTCCGAGCGGTGAAGCAAAAAAATATCTCGGTATAGTTTCCAATGAGGTCAAGAGACTGTCGAGAATGGTGGTTTCCATGCTTAACCTGTCTAAAATTGAGGCAGGAGAAATCGAGCTTTCGCCCATTATCTATGATGTCAGTGCTCAGGTTTTTGAAACTCTTCTTTCCTTTGAAAAGACTATCAATGAAAAGCATATTGAAATCGAAGGCTTTGAAGAAATCGGCTCAGTTATGATGCGTGCCGATAAGGATCTGATACAGCAGGTAATTTATAATCTTTTAGATAATGCTGTTAAATTCACTCCGGAAAGCGGAACGATAACTGTTTTTGCAAAAAATGACGGCGAAATGACGAGGGTTTCAATCAAAAACTCGGGACCCGGCATTTCTGAGGAAGAAATTGCGAGAATATTTGAGCGGTTCTACAAGGTAGATAAATCCCGTTCCTATGACACCAAGGGTGTAGGTCTCGGTCTTTATATCGTAAAGACCATAATCAATATGCACGACGGTGAAATCTCAGCTTCCAGTAAGCAGGGTGAATATACGGAATTTGCCTTTGAAATTCCGTTTGCAGACGAATAATCTTAAAATTTAAACTTGCTTTTAATGTAGGCGGTTATTCTCTATTCATAAATTTATTCAGGTAAAGAAAAAAGGAGCAAACACTTATGAACGATAACGAAAACAGATTTGACGGCTTAGGGGAGGAACAGGCTTCCCCGGCTGAATCACCGAAGGAGGATTTCTCTGAACCCTCTTTTTCCTTCGATTTCCCGAAGCCTCCCGTATATCCCGCAGCTGAAGAAAAGAAGGAGGATGTTTTTTCATCGGCAGAGGAGAATGCAGAAGCAGAGCCCGTAAGCAGTGAGCCTGCCTTTAATCCCTATGCACCTCCATCGGGAACCTATCATTACACATCTGCAAATATGCCTCATTATGAGGAGCCGGCTCCGGCACAGCAGCCTCCCCATCAGACCTATCAGCCTCAGTATAATTTCGGCACTCAGCCCTCCTATCAGCCCGCTCCCGAGGAGCCCCCGAAAAAGGGTAAGGGTAAAAAGATAGCAGCGGTAATAATAGTTGTCTGCCTTATTGTTGGTGCTGTGGCTATGGCTCTCAGCTTTTCTGACCGTGGAGGAAATGTGAAGCTGCCTCAGAATGAAACCACCGCTCAGGCAGATATAACCACGACGGCAGATACGGTATATGCCACCACACAGGCAGGCACTGTAGATCAGTTCAATTCTGTCATAGTCGCTGAAAAGGCAAGGCCTGGTGTAGTAGGTGTTATGACCTATGTGCAGGGACAGCTCGAGGGCGAAGGCTCAGGCGTTTTGTGGAAGGAAGAAAACGGCTTTACCTATGTTATTACCTGCGCTCATGTTATCAATAAAAAAGGTCTGACCTACGGCATTATGCTCGAGGACGGCAAAACCTATGAGGCAGAAATGGTAGCCGCAGATACCAGAACGGACATCGGTGTTCTTAAGGTAGAGGCTACAGGTCTTCCCCTCTCTGAGATAGGAAACTCCGCCACACTTAAAATCGGTGAGCCTATCTATGCTATCGGTAACCCCGGCGGAAGTGCTTTCTTCGGCTCCGTAACCGACGGTATCATTTCCTCGATTGACCGTTCTATTTCCTCTACCTATACTATGACCGTAATCCAGCACAGTGCCGCCATTAATCCCGGTAACTCGGGAGGCGCTCTGGTAAACACTTCAGGTCAGGTCGTAGGTATCAACTCCTCAAAAATTGCTGATACGGAATATGAGGGTATGGGCTTCGCAGTGCCTATGTCCATCGCACTTCCCGTGGCACAGGCGCTCGTTCAGTATAAGTATGTTCCCAACAGACCTAAGCTCGGTATCGAATATGCCGCAGTCAGCTCATATCAGCTTTACAGTATGGTAGTTTCCATAAAGGGACTTCCCAAGGGTGCTCTCGTTATCGCAGGTATTTCCGGTGACAGCTCACTGGCAAATACCGAGGCAGAGGTCGGCGACCTTATCATCGGTGTAAACGGCAAGGATATGAACGACTCCAGTGTTTTGCTCGACCTTATCGAAACGGGTGCTGTAGGCGACACTCTCACTCTCACTCTCTGCCGTATCGAAAGAAGAACCTACAAAACCTCCACCATCGATGTAACGATTACCCTCGTAGAGGATAAGGGTGCCACAGCAGAGTAGGAAACCACCACCGAAGCTTACAGCGGTGACGGATATTACTATGGCGGTGCCAGCGACTTCGAGGATTTCTTTAATGAATATTTCGGCTTCGGCTGGTAATAAAAGTAAAAAAGTGCGGTCACGGATGCTGAAGTCCGTGACCGCTTTTATGTATAGTTTGATATAAGGGAATTTATCGATGTATTAAAACGCCTTTCATAAACTGTGTTTCATTGTGTGTTTCGTATACTATTGCCTTCTCTTCTTCTGTGCACCCAATCAGTATTTTAATCTCTGAATCCTTCTTCATCAAATCAACAATGCACATAATTGCGTCAATCTTCTTTTCGCCACTTCCTACCCATACATCTATTCCCTCACCATCCATAGACGATGTGTTTTTCAAATATCCATAATCAACTCGATAAATGAAATTAGGATATTTGGGATGTGCTGTTCCCTTTTGTCTATCAATTACAATTTCCGAATTGGTTACCAATTCATCTAGCGCGTTCCAAAATTCACTATTATTTTGTATCATACCAATCCCTCACTTGGAATTTAATTAACTATAGTTTTCTTGCCTTAATAATTAAAAAAGTGGGTTTAATTTCTTCTTTTATCAAAATTGACGGGAATTTTTCTGTAACTTTTTTATCAGGCAGAGGTTCACAAACTGCGTCAA
>JAFSDF010000267.1 GCA_017436375.1 Clostridia bacterium
ACCACGAATTATACTGTCTGCGCAGATAAACCGGCTTAGAAATATCCTTTATATCCTCAAAAAATGACTTCTGAACATCCTCACGGATGTCACTGTCCGCACCGCCCACCACGCTTCTGTGAGAAATATAGGCATCGGAACCGATGAGCTCACTAAGCTTCTTTCCGCTGTAATATGTGCTTTTTGCGGTAAAGCCGTCTACAAGATTGAGTGAGACGGGAAATTCACATCCGAAATAAAAAGCATCCACATAAACAGGCTGACCCAATGACAGCGGAAAGCTTTTGGTTTCCGAATCATTCTGCTTAGGCACTGACCAATATTTGTACTTTCCGTCAAAAACAAGGTTCTCAAAAGAAATGCTGTCCAGGACTGCATCCTTCCTGCCTTTGCTTTCATATCTTAATTCGAGATATTTTCTTATGTAGCATCGAAAATCATTTACAAGATAAACTAATTTAATCTCAATTTTGCTGTCTCTCAGAGGAAAGCTTCTGAAGGTAACGGCATACTTACTGATTTCGTTCTCCCGAGATGAGCACACATCTTTAATCCTGAGATCGGATGATTTTATCTTAATCTTCCTGAAGCCGTACTTGAATAAAAGTATGAATTCTTCAGTCGAATCGAGACTGCTTATCGTTCTGTTGTGCGCTTTATTTGTAATGGTATAGCCGGATATTCTTTCAGACTTCAGATGAAGCTCTTTCCTTATAAGTGAATTTTCAATTATGATATTATTCATAGATTTTCCGCCCTTGGTTTTTATAAAATTTCTTCTATCCAGCCGATAACATCAGCACAGACATCATCGAAGCAGGCTTTTTCATTGAGAATCTCGTGTCTTGCATCGGGGTAAAGTATTCTGGAAACATTGTTTTTTCCTGCATCGCAGAGTGACTTATAGACCTTCTCTACACCTGCGCCGTACTCACCGACAGGATCCATAGCACCCGAAATAATGAGAACAGGTAAAGTCTTTGAAAGTCCGGTGAACCACTCAGCTGACGAAACATAGCTCAGAAGAGAAAACAGATCACGGTATCCGTAAGCAGTAAAAAGATAACCGCACAGATCGTCAGCAATATACTTATCGACCTCTTCAATATCTCTGGAAAGCCAGTCAAATGCTGTTCTTCCCTCAAATTTGCTGTTATATGTACCAAATCCGATCTTATCGACAAGCTTACTTCTGTAATGTGTTCCTTTGATTTTAGCTATGATATTGGTGAGCAGGATACCGGCGCCGGCAGCAGGATTAGGTCCCGCAGTACCGCAGTAAACAGCTCCTTTGATTTCTTCTGCATATTTAATACAGTATGCTCTGGCGACAAATGAGCCCATAGAATGACCGAAGAAGACTACGGGAACCGACGGATTCTCTCTCTTTATAATTTCGGTAAGCTGATGACAGTCCTCAATGAAATTCCTCCAGCCGTCCTTTTCACCGAAATATCCGAGCTCATCCTTATTGCTCACGCTACTGCCGTGGCCGATGTGGTCGTTGATATAAAGAGCGTAGCCCTTTTCACATAAAGCAGATGCAAACTTTTCATATCTTTCCAGATGCTCTGCCATACCGTGTGCAACCTGAACAACTGCTTTAATTTCACCGCTTTCAGGAAAATAAGAAGCAGCATGAATATCTGCCAGAGCAGAAACTGAGGGAAATGAAAATTCTTTTTTAATCATAATAATTCCTCCGAATGTATATTATTGGAATAAGTATACCATATATTGAAGATATTTTCATTTGTTTTGGTAAATATTAAGCCTGTCAAAACTTACAAAAAAACACACTTATTTTTGACAAATTGAAATATTTACGAATTTTTCCACCAAAGTCCTTTTATATGTACTCGAAATTTAAAATATTCGAACATTTGTATTGACTTTTCGATAAAATCTGCTATAATTAAATCGTAATCAAAGAACGAATGTTCGTTTAAGGAGGATATTTATTATGTTTAATACATTAGGAAGCTTTTCAGTTGTTTATTTTGCACTCGCCGCTGTTCTTTTCTTTCTTGTGCTTTTCGAAAAGCATTTTATACAGCTCGAGGAAAAAATCAAATCAAAGAAAACTAAAGTAAAAAAATCTGCCCGTCAGACTAACTGTAAGAAATCAGTTCAGAAGTGTAATATGAAAACTGCCGGCAGAACTGAGCGCAACGCAACGGTTCGCAGAATACCGAATAATGCGGCTTAAGCTTTGTTTTTTCCTTTCTCTCACTCCAATATAGCTCAAAAAGAAAAATTCCGTAACCTGTACCTTGTACGGCAGGCTGCGGAATTTTTCCTTCTTTTTAGTCAGCACTTTTCGTCATTGAATGCTACCATATCAAAATCTACAACTGTATAATAAGTCATATCATCAATAACAGCCAGACAGCTGTCAAGCTTCGATTTTATCTCTTTCTTTTTCTGCATAAGCTCTGAGGGAAGTGCGATGTCAAAAATGAGATTGGTCTGCTTTTCACCTTTGACCATACGGAAATCGTGAATAGAAATACGGCTGTCCTGTGCCTTAAGAAGCTCAATAACTATGTGTCTCATCCTGTCAAGCTCCTCGTCACCGGTAACAACAGGATCATAATGTATAACCAGATGTATGTTGTGCTCTTCGAGGCAGTTTCTCTCCAAGGTATCTATAAGCTCATGGCAATACAGAGGATCTGCCTTATGATCCATTTCGACATGTATGCTGGCAAAACGCTGTCCCGGACCGTAGTCATGTACCATAAGATCATGATAGCCAAGAACCTCAGGACAGGTACGCATAACGCTTATAATAAGCTCCTTTAGCTCAGGACTCGCATTTTCACCTAAAAGCGGACTGATAGTTTCTTTTGCAAGATTAACACCGCTGTAAAGTATAAACAGAGCCACAAAAAGTCCCATTATACCGTCAATCTGAATGTGGAATACAAGCTCAATTATACCTGCAATAAGAACCGCTGTAGTGGCAAAGGCATCATTTCGGCTGTCAGCAGATGTGGCAAGCAGAGCCGAGGACTTAATTGCTTTGCCCAGGTTACGATTGAAAATACATAGCCAAAGCTTAACTGCTACAGAGCCTAAAAGAGCCAGGCAGGCAGGCACAGACAGCTCTACAGCTGCAGGCTCGATAATTTTTTCAACTGAGGTTTTGCCAAGCTCAAATCCGATAACTATAATCATAGCCGCTACGGCAAGACCTGAAAGATATTCATATCTGGCATGCCCGTAGGGATGATCCTCATCTGCAGGCATTTTCGCAAGCCTAAAGCCTACAAGTGTTACAATTGAGCTGGTAGCATCTGAAAGGTTATTCATAGCGTCGGCTGTAACAGAAACTGAGCCGGAAACAGTACCGATAAAAATTTTCAGTGCAAAGAGGAGTATGTTGCTCACTATTCCCACGGCACCTGACAGTATACCTACAGAGGCTCTTGCCGATGATGAATTAAGATCGGAATTATCCTTTAAAAAAGCTTTTAAAAGTAACTTAGTCATAGCATTCACCCGATTAAAGACTGATTTTTCTGTCTTTAAAATAATATTCTTTATCTCTTTCTCCGATAGGTCGGAGAACACGGCAGGGATTTCCTACAGCAACGACATTGGCGGGAATATCCTTGGTAACCACACTGCCGGCACCTATAACGGTGTTATCTCCGATGGTTACACCGGGCATAACGATTGCCCCTGCACCGAGCCAGCAGTTTCTGCCGATATGTATAGGCATATTGAACTGATATGCTTTTTCGCGAAGCTCCGGCAGAATTGGATGTCCTGCAGTAGCAAGAATTACATTTGGTGCAAACATTGTACAGTCACCGACGTAAATATGAGTATCATCTACACAGGTAAGATTGAAATTGGCATAAACGCAGTTTCCGAAATGTATGTGCTTACCTCCCCAATTAGCACGGAAGGGCGGCTCTATGTAGCAGTCATCCCCTATCTCGGCAAACATCTCTTTGAGAAGTCTCACTCTTTTTTCAATCTCTGAGGGACGGGTAGAATTATAATCATAGAGCTTTTCAAGACAAAGTGCTTGCTCGCTCATAATATCACTTTCATTAGGATCGTAAATTTCACCTGAATGCATTTTTTCAAAAGACATAAAAATGCTCCTCCATCAAATCAACTGCATTATAAGAAAATCCCTCGAACAGATGTCCAAGGGATTTTTGGTTGCGGAGACAGGATTTGAACCTGCAACCTCCGGGTTATGAGCCCGACGAGCTACCGGGTTGCTCCACTCCGCGATATATCACTCTCTCAAGTGCTTAGATATTATAACCTATACACCTGAGAAAGTCAATAGTTTTTTCAAAAAAAAATCAAATATTTTTTCTGAGCCGTATATTCCAATTATATGTCAGATAAAAAGATATTATTCACTGTCAGTATTATTTTTCTTTTCTGTTTTCTTTTTAT
>JAFSDF010000268.1 GCA_017436375.1 Clostridia bacterium
ATTTAATTTTTTGTCGGGAGAGCCTGCAACTGCCACAAAGTAATGTATATGCTTATAGACTGTGGAAAACAGCTTTAATTCCGTCAGCACCATCGAGTCAAATTTCCCGTTATGACCGACATAAAACCAGCTTACACCCTTATTCTCGATAAGGTCAATAAGCACCTGCTTTAAATCATAGCGTATACTTTCGGGTGCATCTCGGTGTCCGAAAAATGTACATATTTTCATAATATCACCTTTCTTTCAATAATTCCATTATAACCGTTTTCAAAAAATAGTCAACCATTAGGTACACTACTTAATGGTTAATTATATAGTAGAGTGATTAGTGGTAAAATAGATACGGTGATAAGTATGATTAATATGAATGTGCAGAAGCTGCTGGATGAAAAGAATAAAAGTCGCTACTGGCTCGTAAAACAAATGCAGACCACCTATAAAACGGTAAACAAAATCTGCGATAACACCCTTACAGGTCTGCAGCTCGAAACTATAGAAAAGCTGTGTCAGATTCTGGAATGCACTCCTAATGACCTTTTTGAAATAAGCAATGATTAAGACACTACGGTGTCTTTTTTTGCGCAAAAACACAACCCACAGAGATAATCAGTCTCTGTGGGTATTTTGTTATTCTGCGGACACGGCAAGCCGTATCCCTGCGGTGTATAATCATCCGTTTTGCATATTCTGACGGGACGTCGAGGCGCCGTCCCCTACGGGGTACACCGTTTATTCAGCGGTGTATCATTTCTTCATTCCCGAAGTTTTACACGCCCGTTTAGCGTTACAACAGCACCATAGGTGCCACCACGCAGAGCCTCCCCTGAAAGCGGGAGGTGGCACGGCTATGCCGTGACGGAGGGGTTATATCGTTTTGCGTTTAGCACTTAAATTATCGGTGTATCACTTTCGTTTTTCCGAAGCCTTTCCCGCCATTCTGCGTTCCGCATTCTGCATTCTGCATTATTTCTTAACCGCTCTCTGTACAGCCTTCACGATTTCAACTACAGGGATAGTTACAAGACCGAGACCGACACATACACCGTATTCAGCCGGGCTGATGGGTGTGAATTCAAAGGCATCGGCGAGGAAGGGAATATAGATTACTGCTGTAGTGAGAATGAGAGTGAGTGCCATAGCACCGAAGAGCCACTTATTGTGGTTGCCGAGGGTGAATACGGACTTTCTCTGTGAGCGCATATTGAAGGAGTGGAATACCTCTGAAAGGCTCATTGTGAGGAATGCCATAGTCATACCGTTACCGTGGATAAGCTCGTAAACATTGTCGTAAACACCGTGACCTGTTACTGCTATTGCCTCCAGAGCGGCTCTGATGCCCTCACTCTCCACTGCAAAGAAGGTCATGGGGAACTCGCTGATTTTTGTCATAAGGTCAGCGGAAATAACACCGGAAGCAAAAAGCTCATTTACACTCATAAGATTGCCGAGGAAGTAAGCAGCCAGAGTCAGCGCTGTTACCATTGCGCCCTGATAAAGCACATCGATACCGAGACCGCCTGCGAAAATACCGTCCTTAGAGGAACGGGGCTTTCTCTGCATAATATCCTTCTCGCCCTTTTCCATACCGAGGGAAAGTGCAGGGAAGGTGTCTGTGATAAGGTTAATCCATAAAAGGTGTGTGGGCTTGAGAATGGTAAAGCCGAGCATAGTAGCTGTGAAAATGGAGAGAACCTCGGAGAGGTTAGAGGAAAGAAGGAACTGGATAGCCTTACGGATGTTATCGTAGATTCTTCTGCCCTGTGCCACAGCGGCTACGATAGTAGCAAAGTTATCATCAGCGAGAACCATATCGGCCACATTCTTAGTAACATCGGTACCTGTGATACCCATACCTACGCCTATATCGGCACTCTTGATAGAGGGAGCGTCGTTTACACCGTCGCCTGTCATAGCCGTAACCATTCCGTTTTCCTTCCAGGCATTGACTATTCTTACCTTGTGCTCAGGCTGTACACGGGCATAAACATGGTACTGCTTTACCTTTTCCTTGAAGTCCTCGTCACTGATGGTGTCAAGCTCTGCACCTGTGATAGCCTCGTCAGCTGACTGAATGATACCCAGCTCCTTGGCGATAGCGACGGCTGTGTCCTTATGGTCGCCCGTAATCATAATGGCGGTGATGCCTGCGCTCTTACACTCGTCGATGGCGAGCTTGACCTCGGGACGGACAGGGTCTATCATACCGCAGAGGCCTACAAATACAAGATCGTTTTCGAGGGCTTCGCTGGTTTCCTCTGCGGGCTTTGCGGCAAGCACCTTCATCGAAAGGGCGAGAACACGCAGTGCCTTGTCTGCCATTTCCTTATTTTTAGCGGCGATAACTGCCCTCACCTCGTCGGTCATAGGCACTTCCTTACCGCCGATGATGGCTGTCTTGCATCTGCCTAAAACCACATCGGGAGCACCCTTGGTAAACTGATAGATGTTTTCACCGAAATTATGAACGGTGGTCATCATCTTTCTCGAGGAATCAAAGGGTACCTCAGCTATACGGGGATAACTTGCCTTAAGGTCGTTTTTATTCAGATTATTTTTGAGTGCGTGATAAACGAGAGCGGCCTCGGTAGGCTCACCGATAACATTTTCGCCCTCTACCTCTGCATCGGTGCACAGTGCCATACCTGTGGCAAAAAGCTCCTCATTATCGCAGAAGGTTTCAACTACTGTCATTTTATTCTGAGTGAGAGTACCTGTCTTGTCTGAGCAGATAATCTGAGCACAGCCGAGAGTTTCTACGGCTGTAAGCTTACGGATGATGGCATTCTGCTTTGACATTTTTGTAACGCCCATAGAAAGCAGAATGGTAACTACTGCGGCAAGTCCCTCGGGGATAGCGGCAACGGCAAGAGAAATGGCGACCATAAAGGTGTCAAGAGCCATACCTACAGAGAAGCCTTCCTTGCTGGTGATCAGTGTAAAGGCAAAGATGAAAATACAGATGCCGATAACGAGGAAGGAGAGTGTTTTACTCAGCTGTGCGAGCTTAATCTGTAAGGGAGTCTGTCCCTCCTGTGCTGCTTCGATAGCACCGGCAATCTTGCCCATTTCGGTATTCATACCTGTGCCTGTGACCACGGCCACACCTCTGCCGTAAACCACATTGGAGCCCATATATACCATATTCTTTCTGTCGCCGAGGGGAACATCACCGTTTTCGGCGGCTGTGAGAGCATCAACCTTTTTATTTACGGGAACACTCTCACCTGTGAGTGATGCCTCCTCTACCTGCATAGTGGCACATTCGATAATTCGTGCATCGGCAGGTATGGCATCACCGGCCTCGAGATGGATAATATCACCCACCACCAGCTCTTCACTTTTTACATGGCAGAGCTTACCGTCTCTCACTACCTTCGAGGTAGCCGCCGCCATTTCCTGCAGTGCCTCGATAGCGGCCTCAGCCTTGCTTTCCTGTACCACGCCTAAAACAGCATTGAGAACTACCACGAAAAGAATGATGATAACATCCGTGGGGAACTCCATCTGTCCGCTCTGCATACCCTCGATTACGCCTGTGACGGCGGAAATCACAGCAGCCACGATGAGAATAATAATCATCGGGTCCTTAAGCTGATCGATAAAGCGTGCCAGAGTTGATTTTTTCTTTGCTTCGTTAAGCTTGTTTTTACCGTCTCTTTCGAGGCGTGCCTGTGCTTCGGCAGTGGTAAGTCCCGATGCCGAAGACTTTACCTCGGAGAATACCTCCTCGGCTGAGTGAAGATAATGTTTCATAGTCATTTCCTTCCTTTAAATTTGTCTGTGTTTATTTTTGCGTTTATATAAATAATATATTCCCTGTTATGAGAAATACATTGTTTATGAAATGAGATTAGCGGGGTGTGAGAGAGTTATAACAGCACCGCAGGTGCCACCACGCAGAGCCTCCACTGAAAGGGGAGGTGGATTTGCCGAAGGCAAAGACGGAGGGGTTATAACAGCGCTGAAAGCGCCACATCGCAGAGCCTCCCTCTGAAAGGTAATGTCATTAACTTAAAAGTTAATCTGTCATCTTGAACGGAGCGAAAGATCTTAAAAACTGCCTTTCATAAAGATCTTTCACATTCGTTCAAGATGACA
>JAFSDF010000269.1 GCA_017436375.1 Clostridia bacterium
AAATGCAAGTCTTTTTTGAAAATATTTTAATTAATTTTTTAAAAGCTCTTTTTTTATCTATTTTAAAAAAACAGTTGATTTTTCCTTCTGAATAATGTATAATAGCAACATCGAACATTTGTACGACACGGAGGATGTTATTATGGCAGATAAAAACAGCGCATTGAACGCCGCTCTGGCACAGATAGAAAAGCAGTACGGTAAGGGTGCCGTTATGAGGCTCGGTCAGACTACGGAAATGAATGTAGAGGCTATTTCTACGGGCTCTCTCGGTCTTGACCTCGCTACAGGCATAGGCGGACTTCCGAAGGGCAGAATAGTGGAAATCTACGGCCCCGAGTCTTCAGGTAAAACTACTCTTGCACTTCACTGTATTGCCGAGGCACAGAAGGCAGGCGGAGAGGCGGCATTTATTGATGCTGAGCACGCTCTCGATCCTGTTTACGCTAAAGGTCTCGGTGTCGATGTTGATTCCCTTCTCGTTTCACAGCCGGACAACGGTGAGGATGCTCTCTCCATTACGGAGGCACTTGCCCGTTCGGGAGCACTCGACATAATTGTCGTGGACTCAGTAGCGGCCCTCGTTCCCAGAGCAGAAATAGAAGGCGAAATGGGCGACAGCCATGTAGGACTTCACGCCCGCCTTATGTCACAGGCGCTCAGAAAAATTACCAGTGTAGTAGCTAAATCAAATACGCTTGTCATTTTTATCAATCAGCTCCGTGAAAAGGTCGGTGTAATATACGGTAATCCCGAGGTAACTACAGGCGGCCGTGCTCTTAAGTTCTATTCTTCGGTGAGAATCGATGTAAGAAAGACCGAGCAGATAAAGGCTCCCGGTAATGAATTTATCGGTGCCAGAACCCGTGCCAAGGTTGTTAAGAATAAGGTTGCTCCTCCCTTCAAGGAGGCTGAATTTGACATTATGTACGGCACAGGTATTTCTAAGGTAGGGGAAATCGTTGATCTTGGCGTTAAATTTGATATTATCAAAAAAAGCGGTGCCTGGTTCTCCTACGGCGAAACCCGTCTTGGTCAGGGCAGAGATAATGTAAAGCTTCTCCTTCAGAAGGAAAAGTCACTCCGTGAGGAAATAGAGAATAAAGTGCGTCAGTGCTTCCAGAGGCTTAAGGATGAAAAATCAGGAGCAAAGGCTGAAGAAAAAGAGCCGGAAATTTTTGTTCCAACACCTGTTAAAAGAAGTCCTTCAAGTGTCAGAGCAAGAATTGACATAGCTGTTGATGATGACGATTAATATATAATGAAACTGAATTTTAAAGAAGGCAAAGGTGACAAAATCCATGTTCTTGTTGACGGTGAGTATTATTTCACCGTCGACAGGAATTATTTTGCCCTTATGGGCATTTATCAGGGAAAAGAGGCAGACAGAGATGAACTGGCACTATTAGGTGAAATGGCAGAAAAGCGTCGTGCCTATAACTGTGCCGTGGGCTATCTTTCCCGCCGTGACCACTCGGCTAAGGAGTTGCTTCTCAAGCTGCGTCAGAAGGGCTACAAGGAAAGTGCAGAATTTGCCGTAGAAAAGCTGAAAGATGAAGGCTATATTGACGATGAACGCTTTGCACGGATGTATGTCAGAGAGCTGATAAGCGTAAAAAAATACGGCAGAAGGCGTATCGAACAGGAGCTTTACCGTAAGGGTGTGGACAGAGAGACAGTTTCCCTCGTTCTGGAGGAGACAGATTTTAATGATAATGAGCTTTGCACGCTTATAAAAAGAAAGTATCTTCGTTATCTCTCTGATGAAAAAGGAGTTAAGAAAACTGTGGCTTCTCTTATGAGAATGGGCTACTCCTTCAGTGAGATTAAGTCCGCTCTCAGTATGATTGGTGAGGAAGAATATAATTTCGAGGTGTACGATGAATAAAATAGGAATGATTTCTTTAGGCTGTCCGAAAAATCAGGTAGATTCTGAAATGCTTCTGTCTTCTCTGTGTGACGAGGGCTTTCAGATAGTACCTGAGGCCGAGCAGGCAGATGTAGTAATTATCAATACCTGCGGCTTTATCGACGATGCCAAAAAAGAGGCTATAGATAATATTCTCTATGCCGCCGAGCTTAAAAATGACGGCGTTATAAAGGGAATAGTTGTCACGGGCTGTCTTGCCGAAAGATATAAAGAGGAAGTAATGAACGAAATTCCCGATGTGGATGCCTGCATCGGCATAGGCGCCAACGGCAAAATCGCTGAGGTTTGCAGACAGGTGCTGAAAGGGGAGAGCTGCGCTCTTTTTCCCTCGAAGTATGACCTTTCCCTTGACGGGGGACGAATGCTTACCACACCGCCTCATTGGGCATATATCAAAATTGCAGAGGGCTGTTCCAACTGCTGTACCTACTGTGCCATTCCCTCTATCCGTGGTAAATTCCGCAGCCGTGCTATGGAAAGCATTATCGCTGAAGCAGAGGACCTCGCTAAGGGCGGCATAAAGGAGCTTATCGTCGTGGCACAGGACACCACACGCTACGGCATCGATCTTTACGGTGAATACAGACTACCGTCACTCCTGAGAGAGCTGTGTAAAATTGACGGTATCGAGTGGATAAGAATACTTTACTGTTATCCGGAATGTATGACCGACGAGCTCATTGACACTATAGCCGAGGAAGAAAAAATCTGTAACTACATCGACCTTCCGTTACAGCATGCTGACGGAGAAATATTAAAGAGAATGAACCGTCGCGGCTCTGTACAGGAGCTTACTGCTCTTATTGAAAAGATAAGAACAAAAATTCCCGATGTGGTTCTTCGCACCACCTTTATCACAGGTTTTCCCGGGGAAAGTGAAGTGCAGTTTGAAACACTTGCAGAGTTCATAAAGGAAACGGAATTTGACCGTCTCGGCTGCTTCGCCTATTCTCCCGAGGAGGGTACCGTAGCGGCTAAAATGGAAAATCAGCTTGATGATGAGGTTAAAAATCACCGTGCCGAAATTATTATGCAGCAGCAGTACGAGATTTTCTCCCGTAAGCAGGAAAGCCGTGTAGGTACTGAAATGACAGTGATAGTTGACGGCTTTGATGAGGATAACCTTCTTTATATGGGCAGAACTTATATGGACTCTCCCGAGATTGATACTAATGTTATCATTTCCACTGAGGACGAGCTGTATCAGGGACAGTTTATCAAGGTTAAAATTATCGCTGTCGATGACTGTGATTTGGTAGGGGAAAAGATTGATTAATATCGTATCATTTAAAAATCAGTTGACAAAACTATCTTCACTGTGTATAATGTACTAAGTAAATATTCAAATGCGCTAAAAGGGAGAAGTAATCACATCTCCTTCATCCCAGAGAGGAGCAGTAAGGTGAAAGTGCTCCGATGAAGAAGTGATGAAATGCACCCGTCAGCACCCGAGGGGAACTGTAGTATCCGAGGGCGTAGGTCGGCGTTAACGGCGAGGCTATTTTTATGTAGCTTTGAGTAATAAGTCAGAGTGGAACCGCGTTTTAACGCCTCTGTCCGAAAATTTTTCGGTGCAGAGGTTTATTTTTTTGTAAATAGGTGGTAGAATATGTTTGAAAGATTGAAAGAAGACCTTCAGTGTGTCAGAGACCGCGATCCTGCGGCAAGAAGCAATATGGAAATAATGCTCCTTTATCCTGGCTATAAGGCGGTCAGGGCTTACAGGAGAGCTCACTGGTGCTGGAAGCATAAAATGTACTTTCTCGCCCGGGCAATCTCACAGCACTGTGCCAAGCAGACCAATATCGAAATCCATCCGGGTGCTCAGATAGGCAAACGCTTTTTTATAGACCACGGAACGGGAGTAGTTATCGGTGAGACAGCCATTATCGGCGATGACTGTACCATTTATCAGGGGGTTACTCTCGGCGGTACGGGTAAGGATCATGGCAAAAGACATCCGACACTCGGAAACAATGTTTTAGTCGGTGCGGGCGCAAAGGTTCTCGGACCCTTCCGCATAGGCGATAACTCAAATGTAGCTGCAGGCTCGGTAGTTCTTTCGGAAATTCCCGATAACTGTACTGCTGTCGGTACTCCGGCGAGAGTGGTAAGGAGAAACGGAAAAAGGGTTGACAGACTTGACCATATTCACACTCCCGACCCGCTTTCACAGGAATTATGCGTATTAAAAATGAAAATAGAAAAATTAGAAAAGCAATTAAAGCAAATGGAGGAAAAATAATGAAAATTTTTAACACTCTCACCAGAGAAAAGGAAGAATTAATCCCACTTAATGAAGGCGAATATAAGATTTATGCCTGCGGACCTACGGTTTATAACTTTATCCACATCGGTAATGCCAGACCTCTCTGCGTATTCGATGTAATGCGCCGATATCTCGAATACAGAGGCAATAAGGTTAATTTCGTACAGAACTTCACCGATATTGATGATAAAATTATCCGCCGCGCAAACGAAGAGGGCGTGACCTTTAAGGATATTTCCGAAAAGTACATCGAGGAGTTCTGGACTGATGCCAAGGGTATGAATGTCCGTGAGGCTACCGTTCATCCCAAGGCTACCGAAAACATCGGCGAAATTATCGACATCGTTTCCACTCTTATCGAAAAGGGCTATGCCTACGAGGTAAACGGCGATGTTTATTTCAGCACTAAGAAATTCGCAGAATACGGTAAGCTTTCACATCAGCCTCTCGAGGACCTGGAAGCAGGTGCCCGTATTAATGTAGGTGAAGTGAAAAGAGAGCCTATGGATTTTGCTCTCTGGAAGAGTGCAAAGCCCGGTGAGCCCTACTGGGAGTCACCCTGGGGCCACGGCAGACCCGGCTGGCATATCGAATGCTCCGCTATGGTAAGACGATACCTCGGTGAAACTATAGACATTCACTGTGGCGGTCAGGACCTTGTATTCCCTCACCACGAAAATGAGGTGGCACAGAGCGAATGCTGTAACGGCAAGCCCTTTGCAAGATACTGGATGCATAACGGCTTTATCACTGTAGACAAGGTTAAAATGTCAAAGTCTCTCGGCAACTTCTTCACGGTTCGTGATGTAGCTGAGCAGTACGGCTATGAGCCTATCCGTTATCTTATGATTTCCTGTCAGTACAGAAGCCCCATTAACTACAGCTTTGACGCTATCGCACAGTGTAAGGCTTCTCTCGAAAGACTCTACACCTGCCGTAATAACCTTGACTTCGCACTTAAAAATGCAATCGAAGAAGCAGGGGAGAAGGATGCTGAAATCATCGCTCTCATCGACGGCAAAAAGGATAAGTTCATTGAGGCTATGGAGGACGACCTTAACACAGGTGAGGCTCTCGGTGCCGTATTCGAGCTTGTCCGTGACATCAACACCAATGTAAACGAGGGTGTGCAGTCAAAGGCTCTCGTAGAATATGCAGTGAAGATTTTCGACGAGCTTATGGATGTACTCGGCTTACTTTATAACCGTAATAAGGAGGATAAGAGCCTCGACGATGAAATCGAAGCACTTATTGCTGCCCGTAATGAGGCAAGAAAGAATAAAAACTGGGCTGAAGCAGACCGCATCAGAGACGAGCTGAAGGCACAGGGCATCGTTTTAGAGGATACACCTCAGGGCGTTAAATGGCACAGAGCATAATATGAGGGGCTGTCATACAGCCCCTTAATGAATAATGCAGGACACGGTGTGCCGTGTCCGCAAGCCTGCCTTTAATCGGTAGGGGCGGATATCATCCGCCCGAAAAACAGCGTAGAAGGTGCAAATATGAAATATAACAATCAAAGCCCCATAGCCGTAGTTGATTCGGGCGTAGGCGGTATAACCGTTCTGCGAAAGCTTTATAAGCTTATGCCTAATGAGGACTACATTTATTTTGGTGATTCCGCCAACGCTCCCTATGGGGTGAAAACCAAAGAGGAAATCAGGAGCCTGACGGTAAATGCCTGCGAGGCTCTTATGGAGAGAGGCGTCAAGGCTGTGGTTATAGCTTGCAACACTGCCACCAGTGCCGCCGCAGAATATCTCCGTGAGAAATACCCCGACTTCATTTTCATCGGTCTGGAGCCTGCTTTAAAGCCGGCGGCTCTCTCCGGAGAAAATCCGAGAGTTCTTGTTCTTGCCACGCCTCTTACTCTTAAGGAGGAAAAATTTGATAAGCTTATGGCAAGATTTGAGGGTAAGGCAGAGTTTATTAAGCTGCCTGCTCCTGAGCTTGTGAAGTTTATCGAGAGCGGCGATCTTGACTCTGATGAAGAGCTTGCCTATCTCGAAGAAATTCTTGCTCCCTACACGGGCGGCAGAGTGGATGCGGTGGTTTTGGGCTGTACGCATTTTCCATTTGCTCGCAGGTGCATACAGAGAATTTTAGGCGAAAATGTTCTCGTTTTCGAAGGCGGAAAAGGTGCCGCAAATTATTGCAGGCTCTGCCTCAAGGAGAAAGGTCTTCTTAACAGTGAAGACAGAGAAGGAACCATATTCTTTGAAAACAGTGATGCGAATAAGGTCGAAGTGAGCAAAAGAATGTTTTATTATAAAGGCTGATCATAATGAAAATACAGGATGAATTAAAGGAATATCTCATTTCGCAGGGCGCTTCGGATGTAGGCTTCTGTGCCTTGCCGGACGGTGATTTCGGTGAGTGCAAATATGCGGTCAGTGTGGTAGTGAGGCTCTCTGAGGCCATAGTGGATGAAATCGGTGCTGAGCCTACTCATACCTACTTTAATCATTACCGCTCTGTCAATGCTTTCATTGACGCTCTGCTTTTGAAGGCAGGTCTTTTTTTGCAGAGCAGGGGCTATAAGTACATTACAGTTGCCGCATCGCAGAGTATCAATAAGGACGGCTGGAATTATAAGGGCAGATACTCCCATAAAAAGGTGGCCTGCCTTTCAGGACTCGGCACAGTGGGTAAAAGCTCTATGTTTCTCCACAGAAGCTACGGAGCCGGAGTAAGGCTCGGTACAGTGGTTACCGATTGTCCTTTTGAAGCGGAAAAGACAGACTGTGTTTCGCCCTGCCTTGACTGTGACAGGTGCGTCAAGGCCTGTCCTTCGGGTGCTATTCTCGGTAAGCTCTGGGATGAAAGCACCACCCGTGAAGAGATGTTTGACCCGGAAAAATGCAGTAATTATATGAAAAATCACTTTAAGCATATCGGCAGAGGTGCTGTATGCGGAATATGTATGAAGGTATGTCCATACGGCAAATGAATGCAGAATGGCGTGTAAGACTTCGGAAACAAAGTATCTGTATACTGTCGCTTCAAGTGTCCTCTGCAAAAATAGGAGAGGCTCTGCCGTTTCAACCCGACAGAAAATTATATCCGATATGAAAGGTGAAAAATATGAACACTAAAATCGCTCTCGTGACGGGCGGTAGCTCGGGTATCGGCAGATGTACTGCCATATCGCTTAAAAATATGGGCTGTAAGGTCTATGAAATCAGCCGCCGAGACATACCCTGTGAGGGGATAACTCATCTCACAGCTGACGTAACCGATGAAAACGCAGTAAAATCTGCCGTAAAAAGTATAATTGAAGCCGATGACAGAATTGATATACTGATAAACTGTGCAGGCTTCGGTATTTCGGGTGCTGTCGAATTTACTGAGGAAGCTGAGGCCAGAAAGCAGTTCGATGTAAACTTTTTCGGTACGGTTAATGTAACTAAGGCGGTTCTGCCCTTTATGCGTAAAAATAAAGTCGGCAGAATAGTAAATGTCAGCTCCGTAGCCGCTGTGGCACATATACCCTTTCAGACCTATTATTCCGCCTCCAAAGCCGCTATCGAAAGCTATACCTGCTGTCTTGCCAATGAGGTAAAACCCTTCGGCATTACCGTTACGGCAGTTCAGCCCGGTGATATAGCTACTGAGTTTACTGCTGCAAGAGAAAAATCCTTTGAGGGTGACGATGCTTATTGCGGCAGAATAGGCAGAAGTGTAGCAGGAATGGAGAGGGACGAGGAAAAGGGAATGAGGCCCGAAAAGGCAGGGGAGTATATAGCGAAAATAGCTCTTAAAAAGAAAGTAAAGCCTGTATATGCTATTGGGTTTACCTATAAATTTTTAGCTGTCCTCTGCAAGATTTTTCCGTCATCCGTGAGAAATTACATAGTAGGTATGCTTTATGCGAAATGATTTAAATTTATCCTTACATCTTGACAACGGTGTAAGGGTGTTATATAATGATTTCTGCTGAGCCGGTGTGTTGGAATTGGCAGACGAGGCGGACTCAAAATCCGTTGGTAGCGATACCGTGCGGGTTCGACCCCCGCCACCGGCACCAAAAATCCAAGTCGTGAGACTTGGATT
>JAFSDF010000026.1 GCA_017436375.1 Clostridia bacterium
GAATACTTGTAATATACGAGGGTGAAATAAAAGGGGAGTTCTATCCCGAAAAAACTACGGTTTCCGAGCTTGGTCTTTATATGGCCGGCACGAAGGGAAAGGAGGAGGGGAATAAAGATGAGTAAAAACTCTGAAATCAGAACAAGGATAAAGGCCGTCAGCTCAAAGGACGGGACGAAAACTGCTCTTGCTTCCCTTCTTTCCATTCTTATCGGTCTTATTGTAGGCGGTATTATTATAATTGCTGTTTCTGCCTTTAATTCAGATATAGGTCTCAAGGGCGGAATCGAAGGACTGAAGCTTATCCTTTTCGGTGCTTTCAGCAAGGGAAGAGATGCCTCAGGCGAGCTGGTATTCGGTTTCAATCCTGTAAATATAGGCAATCTACTTTTCAGGGCTACACCTGTAATAATGACAGGTCTTTCAGTTGCGGTGGCGTTCAAGACAGGTCTTTTCAATATCGGTGCGCCGGGACAGTATCTGGCGGGAACGGCGGCGACTCTCATTCTCGCTCTGAAAATTCCTTCAGAGGTGATTCCGCCCTTTGTAATATGGATAATTGCTTTTATCGGCGGTATGGCGGCCGGAGCTTTGTGGGGAGCAATTCCAGGTATACTGAAGGCTTATCTTCGTATGAATGAGGTTTTAGCCTGTATTATGACTAACTGGATTGCAGCCAACGGGGTTACATGGATTTTTGAAAACAGTCCGCTCAGAAACGGCGGTGAGTCCGGCAAGGTCGGCTTCATTATGAAGACAACAGCGAACGGTGTGGCTACTGCCAAATTCGGCCTTGACAAACTCTTTCCCGGCTCACAGGTAAACGGCGGTATTTTTATCGCTGTAATATTTGCGGTGCTGGTTTATATAATTATTACAAAAACCGTACTCGGCTATGAGATGAAGGCCTGCGGATATAATAAGGATGCGGCGGAGTATGCAGGTATAAAAAGTAAAAGAATGATAGTTTTTTCTATGGCCTTTGCCGGTGCTCTGGCAGGCGGCGGAGCGGCCCTGTACTATCTTTCGGGAAATACTGAGTTTTTCTGGTCTACCTATCAGTCGCTTCCCTCGGAAGGCTTTAACGGTATACCTATCGCACTTTTGGCGAGCAATAATCCCATAGCGGTTATTTTTACAGGCTCGTTTATGTCCGTTCTTTCCGTGGCAGGTCAGCAGCTTAAAAATCTGACCTCATATAATGAATATATCACGAATATTATAATCGGAATTATCGTTTATTTAAGTGCATTTTCACTCGTAATAAAAAGCTTTATTTCATCAGATAAAAAAATATTCAGAAGAAAAAGCACTACGGCCGATGAAAATACACATTCGGATGAGAAAATAATTTCACAGGCACAGCGACAGACTGAGGAAGGGGGAGGTGCATAATGGAATTTCTTTTACAGCAGACACTAACCTATGCCATACCTCTTCTTATTGTGGCTCTCGCGGGAGTTTTCGCAGAAAGAAGCGGTATAGTAAATCTCGCCCTCGAGGGTATTATGATATTCGGTGCTTTCGTCGGTGTGCTTTTTATCAAAATTATGCAGGACACGGATAGCTTTCACAAGGAACAGGCACAGTCATTGTTGCTTCTGACGATGGCTGTCTGCGCCGCTGCGGGAGCACTGTTTTCACTCCTTCTGTCCTATGCGGCTGTTAATCTCCGTGCCAATCAGACCATAGGCGGTACAGCGCTTAATATGCTTGCACCGGGCTTCGTTCTTTTTGCTACCAATGTTTTGGTTAATCAGAATGTCCTTACTATGTCTGAGGGTGACGCTGCGAGCTGGTTTATGCTGAAAAGGAGCAGCTTCGGTTTTTCGAAAACAGAGGAGCTGAATTTCTTTGAAAACACTTTTTTAGTAAAAAATTATCTTTCTACCTACATTTGTATTGGACTTTTTATAGTGCTTTCTGTTATAATGTATAAAACGAGGTTCGGTCTCAGGCTCCGTGCCTGCGGTGAAAACCCTCAGGCGGCTGACTCTGTGGGAATAAATGTTTCTAAAATGCGGTATGCGGGTACCACGGTTTCAGGTGCCCTGGCAGGCCTCGGCGGTTTTGTATATGCACTTACCACTGCAAACTGTTCATCAACGGGGGATGTTGCAGGCTTCGGTTTTCTTGCCCTTGCCGTAATGATTTTCGGTAACTGGAACCCTTGGAGTATAGCGGCCGCATCCTTTGTATTTGGCCTTTTCAAGTGTATAGCTGCCGCATACTCCACCATTGATATAAACGGTGACGGCGTTTATGCTCTTGCCGAAATAGGTATAAGCACTAATTTTTACCGTATGCTTCCCTATATAATTACTCTGGTGGTTCTCGCATTCACCTCGAAAAGCTCGAGAGCACCCAAGGCCTCGGGCATACCATACGATAAATCTGTAAGATAAAAGAAAGGAAAGCAGATATGAGAATTTATGACATTATATCCCGCAAAAGAGACGGCTTTGAGCTGACGGATGAAGAAATACACTTTTTCATTGACGGTTATGTTAAGGATGAAATCAAGGATTATCACGCTTCGGCTCTGCTTATGGCGATTTACCTCAACGGTATGAGTGACAGGGAGATGGTTTCTCTCACTCTGGAAATGGCAAAATCAGGTGATATGCTCGATTTAAGTGCCATTGACGGAGTTACTGCCGATAAGCATTCCACGGGAGGCGTAGGGGATAAGACAACACTTATAGTTACTCCCATCGTCGCCTCGCTCGGCATTAAGGTGGCCAAAATGAGCGGCAGAGGTCTCGGCCATACGGGTGGTACCGTCGATAAATTAGAGTCGGTAGAAGGCTTTAACGTCGCCCTGAGTCCCGAGGAGTTTATATCTACGGTTCAAAAGACGGGTATATGTGTCGTTGGTCAGACCGGAAATCTTGCTCCTGCCGACAAAAAGCTTTATGCGCTTCGTGATGCTACGGCCACGGTAGGCTGTATGCCTCTTATAGCCTCGAGCATTATGAGTAAAAAGCTTGCCGCCGGCTCACAGTGTATCGTTCTTGATGTCAAATACGGAAGCGGTGCTTTTATGAAGACTAAGTCCGATGCTGAGGAGCTTTCCGCTAAGATGGTGGAAATCGGCAAAATGGCAGGCAGAAAAATGGCGGCTGTGATTTCCGATATGGACACACCTCTGGGAAAAAACATAGGCAATACTCTCGAAATTGCAGAGGCTGTAGATACTCTCAGAGGAAAAGGAAGTGCCGACCTTCGTGAGGTGAGTCTTACACTTGCAGGCAATCTGGTTGCTCTTGCAAAGAATATCGATTATTCACAGGCAAGATCACTTTGTGAAAAGGTACTTGATGACGGCAGTGCATACAAAAAGTTTCTTGAATTTATTTCTGCACAGGGCGGTAATACAGAAATGATTACCGATACGGGAAAACTTCCTGAAGCCGGAATTATTCATAGGGTTACAGCAAAAGAAAGCGGTTACATTTCAAATACCGATGCGGAAAAAATAGGCTCTGCGAGTGTGGTTTTAGGTGCAGGACGGGTTAATAAGGAAGACAGCATAGACTATACTGCAGGTATTATCCTTTATAAAAAGACGGGTGATAAAATCAAAGCAGGCGATGTAATTGCCGAATTTCATACCAATGATGAAAAAGGAATCGCTCCTGCTGAGAAGATATTTTTCGATGCTCTTACTGTTTCGGATGAAGCACCTGAAAAAGAAGAGCTTATTTATAAGGTTATAAGATAAAATAAAAAATGGGGCTGTTGCATTAAGCACAGACCAAAAAGCAAAACAAAAAACAGATGTGTCTGAGTTGATTTCAACTGAAATACATCTGTTTTTATATTTATTAATCAGAATTATCTATGTTGCACAAGGGTAAAATTTGCTTTTTTAGCCGTTTTTTCGCCCGCTCGGAGTATAAACATACGCCTTCGGGACGAAGAAAACGACTTCTGCATCTTAATGCAACAGCCCCATTTGTATGTTTAAATTTTAAATTACGCCGTAAAATCCTCGGACTTTTCCACTGTTTCCAGATGAACCTTCTGTTCTCTGGTCCAGGAATGAATTATCTCGGGATTTTCAAAAATTTCATCGAGCTTCTTTGTGAAGGGGACTATGTCACCGAAATCGAGAGCTCTGTGGTCAAAGGCGATGCAGATGGGAAGCACCTTGCCGGGAACTACCTCGTCTTTGCCGTGGCTGTTCTGCTTTACGACAGGCTTTTTCTGTACTGCACCGATGCCTATGGCACATACCTGAGGAGGAATAATCTCTAAAAGGCCTACTGCGCCTCTCTGACCGAGGTCCAAGGAGCCGATATTTGAAATGGTGATGGTGCCCTGTTCAATATCCTTGTCACCGAGTCTCTCAGTTTCGGGGATAGCGTGGTAGTCTCTTTTTGCTTTACCCTTGAGAGTCTTGATTCTGTATTTGCCTGTTTTTGCACCGATGATACGAAGGAGTGCTTCGATCAATCTGCCTTCCTTGATTGTTTTGAGAGTTCTGTTAAAGGAAACGGTGTACATAGCCTCGTTGAGATCTGACTGCTCTGCTCTTCTGCGAAGGTCCTTTATGTAGGCGGTCATTTCATCGAGATCCTTTTTATCGAAATCACGGCAGTTAGTAGTCATCATTTCCCCTGAGGGTAAAATGGTTGCCATTGAAATATTGATGTTTTCGTATGTTTTTACTGTTCCTCTGACTAAAGCAGAATTATATTCTATATGTGAATTCATAACGGGAGCTGCTTTAATACCCTCAGTGATAGCTTTAACCATAAGAGTGTTAAAGGTGATTTTTTCTTCTGCACTTCTGCCGAAATTAATCTTTTTATATTCATCAAAGAAACGGCTGACCTCGGGCTCATAGATAAAGGTGACATGAGGGATGTTTTTCCAGGATTCTTCAGTCATAGCGGCTACCATTTTTCTCTGTATACCGAAATGTTCTTCTTTTATAAGTCTTTTGCTCATTTTTATACCTCTTTTCTTTTGATTTCAGCTGATAAACAATTCCCAAGTAATTTATCAATTTTGACCATATTCTACAGTATGGTTTTTGGCATAACGCTGTAATTGTATTAACAAACTGTAAACATTATAAATTTAATATAAATGAGTGCGTAACATTTCTGTAATAATTCAGTGTGTTTAAGGTGCAAAAAATACAGAGGACCGTTATGTGTTTAAAAAACTGCGGAGGCTGACGGTTCTCAGCCTCCGTGTTTTATATGATGTTCAGATTTACATTCGGGAAGTTATCGTTCTTAAGTCCCTTTTCATAGTCTCTGTCTACTTCAATTTCTCCGTTTTTCATTTCATCGAAGAGCTCTTCATATTCTTCTACGGTAAAATTCTCCATTGTCCATGTGTCCGTAGGAAGTGAAACGGCATTATCCTTTGCACCGAGTGTTGTCTGTACACCGCCTATATCGTCCCAATCATCCGAGTAAACCTTTTCAAGAACATATTCTACCGATTCTCTTATTCCCTTAGTTGCCGAGGTTATAACAGTGTCAGATTCTCCTGACTGGTCAATGTCTACACCGATAACAGCTCCTTCATTTGCCGAGGCCGCCGCAAATACAGACTGACACATAGCACCTCCGCATACAAAGACCACCTCTGTACCTTTGGAATACCAGCCGTTGATCATAGTCTGAAGCTCAGCAGAGGCACCGAAGGATGAGCCGTATTCCCAGCTGAAGTTCATATCAACCGTAATATCCTTTTCTTCGGCTGCTGCCTGCGCTCCCTGCACATAGCCATAGCCGAAACGGCAGCAGGCAGCATTTGTACCGCCTCCGCCTCCGCTGAAGCCGAGCTTTGTATAGCCCTCCTTTACAGCGGCATAGCCTGCCAGATACCCTGACTGTTCTTCGTTATAGTCAATTGATGCTACATTTTTCAGAGGCTCGCCGTTATCATCCTTCAGTACCCATCCGTCAATGAAAATGAACTTGGTGTCTTTCATTTCTCTCGCGGCTCTTTCCAGAGCAGTACCCTGCAGAAAGCCGGCACAGACCACTACATTTGCACCTGCATCAGAGGCAGCCTTCATCGCATCGTATCTGTCCTCGTCAGTGGCGCTGTCTCCGCCGGCAGGCTGATAATATTTGTAGGATTTATCGTTTTCATAGGCGTATCGCTTGATGCCTTCCCAGGTACCCTGATTAAAGGACTTATCCTTAAGCTGTCCCACATCGGTAACGAAGGCTATTTCATATTTTCCGTCAGGTGATGACATATTATCGTTAATGGCATCGTAGTCGAATTTTTCATTTTCGGCTTCTGTGGTTTCTTTATCTTCTTGAGATACAGCCGTTGATGTAGGTGTGTTTGTAGTGGCTTCGGGAGCTTTGTCTCCGCCACAGGCGGCAAAAGAGAATAGAATTACTGCCGCCGTTAAAATAGCAATCATTTTTTTCATTAATAAAATCCTCCTTTGATACATATAGTATTATCTTCAAAGAAGGATTTTATATCATTATATTTAAGTTTTTATTCCAGAGACCAATCTATGGGCTCGAGTCCAGCCTCGGTCAGCAGCTCATTACATTTTGAAAAGTGCTTACAGCCGAAAAAACCTCCGTAGGCCGAAAGAGGACTGGGATGAACGCTGATAAGCTTTTTATGTATGGGGTTAGTAATTTTGTCGCATTTTTTTCTTGCGTTAGCACCCCATAGAATGAAAATAACCGGAGTTTCCTTTTCATTAAGCTTTTCTATTACGGCATCCGTAAACTGCTCCCATCCCTTATCCTTATGGCTGTTTGCATTTGCCCGTCTTACGGTAAGCACATTGTTAAGCATAAGCACGCCGCTTTTTGCCCATTTTTCGAGATAGCCGTTCTTTGCAGGAGGAATACCCAGATCACTTTCAAGCTCCTTATAAATGTTTTTAAGTGACGGGGGCAGAGGCACACCCGGCTTTACCGAAAAGCACAGACCGTGAGCCTGACCGGGCTCGTGGTAAGGATCCTGTCCGATTATGACTGCTTTACAGTCAGCGAAGGATGTATATTTGAGAGCATTGAAAATATCGTGCATATCGGGATAAATCTGATAGGTTGAATATTCTTTTTTCAGAAACTGACGAAGCTGCTTATAGTAAGGCTTCTCCCATTCATCCTTTAAAATTTCGTCCCAGTCATTACCGAGCTTTACCATATTTTATCATTCCTTTACTTCATATCCTTTATTTTTAATTGTATTTATTACAGAATAAACACATTCGTTGCAGAGCTCCTCACTTTTGGCCTCTGCCATTACCCGTATTACAGGCTCTGTGCCCGATTCTCTTACGAGAATCCTTCCTTCTGTACCGAGCTTTTCTTCTGCGTATTTAACTGCGGCAACCACATCACTGTCTGTTCTGACAGCTTTTTTATCTGCCACACGGACATTTACGAGAAGCTGTGGATAGGGGATGAAGCCCTCGCACAGCTCACTGAATTTCTTTTTCCGTGAAAGCATAACCTCCATCATCTTAAGACTCGTGAGAATGCCGTCGCCCGTAGTCGCATATTTGGAAAAGATGATATGTCCCGACTGTTCACCTCCGAGCTTACAGCCGTTCCTTGACATATATTCGTAAACAAATCTGTCTCCGACATCGGTCTTGGCATAGTTGATGCCCAGCTTTTCAAAGGCCTTATAAAGACCGAAGTTTGACATAACTGTAGTGACCACGGTGCCGTTTGAGAAAAAGCCCTTTTCCTTCATATATTTACCGAAAATATATAGTATTCCGTCACCGTCAACCACATTACCTTTTTCATCCACACACAGACATCTGTCGGCATCGCCGTCGAAGGCAAAGCCAACATCTAGCCTTTTTTCCTTAACGAGTCTCTGCAGAGCTTTAATATGGGTAGAGCCTGCATTTCTGTTGATGTTTGTGCCGTCGGGCTCAGCGTTTATTACATAGGTTTCTGCACCGAGAGCATCAAAAACAGCCTTGGCTATGTTCCAGGAGCTTCCGTTGGCGCAGTCAAGACCTACCTTAATGCCTCTGAAGGAGTAAAGACCGAGAGATATCAGATAGCCGATATATCGGTTCCTTCCCGAAACATAGTCTACTGTTTTTCCTATCCTGTCCTTATTGGCGAAGGGAAGCCCGGACGGCTCATATTCACCGTCGAGATACTGCTCGATAATGTCGGTGACGCTTTCATCCATTTTTTCGCCCTTGGAGCTTATAAGCTTAATTCCGTTATCGTAGTAGGGATTATGACTCGCTGAAATCATAATGCCGCAGTCGAAAGCATCCACCTTGGTAATATATGAAACACAGGGGGTAGTAGTAACATGGAGGAGATAAGCATCTGCCCCCGAGGCTACGAGACCGCCTACGAGAGAGTATTCAAACATATAGCTGGACCGTCTTGTGTCTTTACCGATAATTATCCTTGCCGCCTCATTACTGCCCGTCTCAGCCTTTATCCTGCTGTAATACCAGCCTAAAAATCTGCCGATTTTATATGCGTGATCGGCGGTCAGATCAACATTGGCCTCACCTCTGAAGCCGTCTGTACCGAAATATTTACCCAATATCTTACCTCTTTTCAGTTATATTGTTTTCTGCTTTATAAATTGAATTTTCCTTTATAACACCTCTGACACGGGAGAGGGGATAAATATTTGTGTTTTTACCTATTACGGTTCCGGGATTGAGAACGCTGTTACAGCCTACCTCTACTCCGTCACCTATCATAGCACCGAATTTTCTGAGACCTGTTTCTATTATTTCTTTGCCGTTCTTTACTTTTATGAGACTTTTGTCTGATTTTACATTTGAAGTTACCACACCTGCACCGAGATGGCTTTTGTAGCCGAGAATACTGTCACCCACATAATTATAATGGGGGATCTGAACACAGTTAAAAATAATTGAGTTTTTAACCTCGGTGGAATTACCTATAACACAGTTTTCTCCTATGAGTGCAGAGCCTCTGATGAAAGCACAGTGCCTGACCTCAGTATTTCTGCCTATGATACAGGGTGCACCGATGTATGCGGTAGGTGATATTTTAGCGTCCTTATGAATCCAGACCTCCGGAGAGGCTTCTGTAAATTCGCTTTTATCGAGCTTGTGTCCTGTTTCCGTAATGAAGCTTTTTACATCCTTGAGTGCCTGCCAAGGATATTCGCAGCGTGCAAGAAAATCTCCTGCTACTGTTTCTTCCAGAGAAAAAAGCTCACCTGTTTTAATCATATAATCACCTCTGCTTTAATTATACTGTTCAATTAACCGATATTATAAACAAAATGTAAATTTAATTTCAGCAGCTTTATTGAAAATATACAAAGATTTCCCCTGAGATGATTTTATCGGACACTATATATGGAACAAAATTATTTAAAAAGCATAATTGTTTGTATAAATTAAACAAAATTATATTAATATGTCAAAAACTATTGACACAAAGATGAAAACTGTGTATAATGAAGACACAATCAAACAAGAGATTGAATTTAAAGAAAAGGGGTGTTACCGATGTACTGTTTAATGTAAACTGTACAGTCTGATGAGAAATCTTAGATATGAGAATCAAAGGGAACTGACTTAAAGGAAAATAATAAGTACCTCAAAATAATATAATTTTACAGAAAAAGTCAGATGCTCCCGTAATAATTTAAATAAATACTTTTCTGCAGACAGTAAGTGCAGAGAAATTAAAGATATATTATCGGATTGTTCAGTAATTAATTTGTCTTAAAGAGAATGTGCAGAGGAATATAACTTTAAGACAGGAGAAAAATTAAGGCCTGTGTGTGAAGAAACATCGGCTGATGAAGAATGCTTAAGTATCTCTCAGTATTATACATTTTCTATTATTCGGATTTATGATTTACATAATATAAGAAATAAGAGGGATAAGTAAAAGGCGCAGAAGAGCCCTTATCCGAAAGTAATTTAAGTAAGCTTTGAATGTGAATAGAGATGCTTAGTGAGTAAGAAAATTGAATATTAAAATTTAGTATTTACCATCTCCGACAGGGAACGCCTTGTCGGAGATTTTTTTCGGGGGAAAGTTGTTACTAAAAAATAAATTTATTCTCATTTACTTGAATTATGATATCTGTTGATATATAATACATATTGCGTTTATGCGGTCAGTTCGAAACCTTCCTGACCTAAACCGACCAAGGAAAATCGGTTTTAAATCAAAACTAAAGGAGCTTAAAAATGAATACATCAAAGAAAATCCACCGTCTTGTTTTGTCGGCGGTAATTGCAGCATTATATGTGGCTGTTACTCTCACTCAGGAGATGATTTTTCCCACCAGTGCCACTATGGCAGTTCAGTTCCGTGTTTCGGAGGCACTTACGGTTCTGTCACTGTTTACTCCTGCGGCAATTCCCGGGCTTACCGTCGGATGCCTGATTGCTAATTTTTCCGTTTTGGGCGCTCTGCCTACGGACATTTTTCTGGGGTCTCTGGCCTCTCTTCTGGCCTGTATGTTTATGTACAGACTGAGAAATGTTACGGTAAAAGGCTTTCCCTTCGTATCGCTTCTTATGCCCGCACTTTTTAACGGAATTATCATCGGTGCTGAAATTGAAGTCTTTTTTATCGAAGGACCCTTTAATTTTTTCAGCTTTCTCATTCAGGCGGGACTGGTAGCGTTGGGAGAGCTGGTCGTTCTTTATACCTTAGGTGCCGCACTCGTAAAGGTTATCGGGAAAAAACATATAGGCAAATACCTCAACGGTGTTTAATATTGAATTTATATATAAAAATCCAAGGAGGAAAAAATAATGGAAAACAAACTCACCAAACGAACATGGCTGAACATAATTGTTTTCAGCTTTATGGGCGGTATTGCATGGAATCTCGAGAATATGTATTTCAATACCTTCCTGTTCGACTCAGTCTATGACGGAGTGTCAAAGGCAAAGCTTGAGGAATGGGGTATAATGGCTCCTACCACAGCAATCAGTCGCATGGTTGCTCTTTCGGCTATCACTGCTGTTGTGACCACATTTATTATGGGTACCCTCAGTGAAAAGATGAAAAAGCGTAAGGTGTTCATTTCCGTGGGCTATATCGTTTGGGGTGTAATAACAGCGTCCTTCGGCTTCATTACCAAAGAAAACATAGCATCTCTTTTCGGACTTTCCGATGATGCAAAGATCCTTCTTTTCACAGTATGGGCAGTAATCATTATGGATATGGTTATGACCTTTATGGGCTCGACGAGTAACGACTCTGCCTTCAATGCGTGGACCACAGATGTCACTAATCCTGTGGTAAGACCTACTGTAGAAACGGTTCTTCTTTTTGTCGGTCTTTTTGCTATGCTCGCAGTTATGGGTGTAGGAAGTCTTTGCCAGGCTGATGTTGTTTCCTATAAGGTGTTTTTCCTCGGACTCGGTATCATCGTTAGCTTAAGCGGTGTATTCGGCCTTTTTGCACTTAAGGATCCCGAAATCAAGGGTGAAAAAACAAACTCAAATTATTGGAGCGACCTTTTCTATGGCTTCAGACCTTCCGTAGTCAAGGAAAACTCAATGCTCTATCTTGCCCTTGCCGCTATCTGTATTTATAATATCGCCATTCAGGTTTTCTTCCCGTACCTTTTCGTGTATCTCGGCAGTGTTATTATTCCCGGTGCAGTTTTTGATGTGAAAACCATTGTTATTGCCGTGCTGGCCGTTGCAGGTCTTGCCGCAGGTGTTATCCTTCTCCTTAAAGCCTCAGGCAAGGATAAGGTGAAGGCATACATCATCACCATCGTTCTCTTTATCGCAGGTCTCGCTGTTCTTTCTACATCTACAAACATAGCTGTTGTTCTTATCGGTATTGCTCCCACACTTATCGGCTATGTTGTTCTTCAGATTCAGCTTAACGCATCTGTCCGTGACTATATTCCCGAGGACAAGGTAGGTCTTTTCCAGGGTATCAGAATGATTTTCTTCGTTCTTATTCCTATGGTTGTAGGTCCCTGGCTCGGTGATATTGCCTGCCGTACCTCTAATTTCACTATCATAGAATACGGCGAAGAAAAGCTTGTACCCTCCACGAGTATGTTTTTCTTTGCCGCAGTTGTCGCTCTGCTTATTTTCGTACCTCTCTATCTGCTGATGGGTAAGGGTGCAAATGGCGGAAAGGATAATAAGGGTAAGTTCATTCCTGCCTTTATTGTCGCAGCTATAACCGTTATTGCGGCTGCTGTAGTTATCAATCTTCTCGGAAACTCCGGTGTGGCTCCTTCTGAGGTTATACCCGGTGATATAGCCGAAACCACAGCTGCTCTTATGCAGTAAAATATAGCCAAACAGGGACTGTACTTTTCAGTACAGCCCCTTTTCGTTAACAAAAAAACGCAGTCATCTGAAAAAAGATGGCTGCAATATTTATTTTTTTAATCAGTCGAGAATGTAAAGACCGGACTTAAGCCATACGAATTCTCTGCCCATAACATTGATGTACTTGTACACCTTTTCGTTAAAGACTCTGTAGTCTCTGACGGAATTTGTCTGAATGTTAAGAGTGCGGATTTTCTTTGAGGCCTGGTTGCAGATGTAGAGAGTGTTGCCCTGCAGTGAAACAGCACAGGGACTTTCAAAGGCTGTAGCATCACCGCCGCCCACACGCAGGAGAATTCTGCCCTCGCGGGGTGAATATTTGATTATAGCGTTTTCTGAGGGAACTGCGCACCATACATGTGCACCGTCTACGGCGATATCACATACCGGAGAGCCGTGATAGGTGAGCAGAGAGGAAACATTGAGTGAGCCGTCGGTATTGAAGATATTATATTCGCCGTTAGGGAATATAGCCATTATTCTGCCGTCGCCGAGCACTCCTACATCACAGGAAACATAGTCACCTAACTGCTGTGCGATTTCTTCATATTCGTAGCCGAACTTTACTTTAAGAAAGATTGATTTTTTTATGTGAGTGAATTTATCGTTAATGGCATCATAGCCATAGAAGTTAGCTTTAAGCTTGCCGTCATCGGTGAGGCTTTTGGTAGCGAAAACGAATCCGTTTTTAAAGGGTGTTATATTTAAAATTTCACCTGAAAATACTATTTCCATTTTATATTTCCTTTCTTTGACAGGGTAAAGCATAATACCCCGACATAATCCACCATATATAATACATTATTATTCCTTTTTGGTCAAGAGAGAAAAGAAAAATATTTCACTCTCTGAGAAAGATCAGATATTAAAGGTAAAATATTCATTCAGGAATGTAAAAAACTCTTGTTTATTGTTGACAAAATAACAGTTTTCAAGTACAATATGATTGTAAAAAATGAAGGTGCATTTCTTCGGAGAATAGTATTTGTGCTTTCGGAATATTAATTGTTACTGAGATATAATTCTATGGAGATGAGAGAATAGATAAAATATCCCATCCGCGGGTAGGTATGTCTGTTTTTTCATTTCTTTTTTTATGTCCCGTAGCAAAGGAGGAAAAGAAAATATGAGTGAAAAATTAATCCTGTCCCTTGATCAGGGTACCACCAGCTCCAGAGCGATTGTCTTTGATAAAAAAGGTAATATCATAGCCAAGGCTCAGAACGAGTTTGAGCAGATTTATCCCAAGGCAGGCTGGGTTGAGCACGATCCGCTCAATATCCTTTACAGCCAGTTTAATTCCATTACCACAGTTCTTCGTTCAGGTAAGTTCTCCGCTTCCGATATCGCAGGTATCGGTATCACAAATCAGCGCGAAACCACCATTCTTTGGGACAGAAGCACGGGTAAGCCTGTTTATAATGCGATCGTATGGCAGTGCAGAAGAACTGCCGATATGTGCGAAAAAATCAAGGAAGACAAGGAGCTTTGCGATTATATCACAGAGCATACCGGTCTTATTGTCGATGCATATTTTTCCGCTACAAAGATAAAATGGATTATCGATAATGTTCCGGGTGTAAAGGCTCTTGCCGAGGCAGGACAGCTTCTTTTCGGTACAGTTGAAACCTGGCTTATCTGGAATCTTTCCGGCGGTAAAACCCATGTAACCGACTACTCTAACGCATCGAGAACGATGCTCTTTGATGTTGATAAGCTCTGCTGGGACGAATATCTTTGCGAAAAGTTAGGTGTACCTATGAATATTCTTCCTACACCTGTTCCTTCCAGTGAAGTTTACGGCACGGTAGCAAGCAATATCATCGGCATCGAAGAGCTTGCAGGTGTACCCATCTGCGGTGCTATCGGCGACCAGCCATCTGCACTTTTCGGTCAGGCCTGCTTTAAACCCGGTATGTCAAAGAACACATACGGTACAGGCTGCTTCCTTCTTATGAACACAGGTAATAAGCGCGTTGTATCCAAAAACAACCTTCTTACAGGTGTAGCCTGGAGCTATAACGGACAGACTACTTATTCTATCGAAGGCAGTGCATTTAATGCAGGCTCCGTTATCAAATGGCTCCGAGACGAGCTTCAGCTTATCGACAGCCCCAAAAGATGTGACGAGCTTGCTGAAAGCGTCGAGGATGCAAACGGCTGCTATCTTGTTCCTGCCTTTACAGGTCTCGGTGCTCCTTACTGGGATATGTATGCCAGAGGCTGTATTGTGGGCCTTACCAGAGGTGTCAACAGAAAGCATATCGCCCGTGCAGTTCTCGAATCCATCACTTATCAGATGACCGATCTTCTTGAGGCGATGAAGGATGACTCAGGCATCGATATTTCCGATCTTCGTGTTGACGGAGGCGCCAGCGTAAGTAACATTATGATGCAGATTCAGGCCAATATGGCACAGACTAAGGTTGACCGTCCTAAGACAGTAGAAACCACAGCTCTCGGAGCCGCTTATCTTGCAGGTCTTGCAGTCGGTGTGTGGGACAGCCTTGAAGACATTGAGGCTAACCGTGAGGTTGACCGTATCTTTACACCCGAAATGAGTGTTGACGAGAGAAATAAGCTTTATGCCGGCTGGAAAAAGGCTGTAACCAGAGCTATGAGCTGGGAAGAAAAGGAATAATAGGTAATTTAAGCGTTAATGCTTGAATATATAAAAGAAA
>JAFSDF010000003.1 GCA_017436375.1 Clostridia bacterium
ATGTGTATGCCCGGTGACAACGTTGAAATGGACGTTGAACTTATCACAGAAATCGCTATCGAAGAAGGTCTTCGTTTCGCTATCCGTGAAGGTGGCCGTACAGTTGGTTCAGGCGTTGTTATCGCTATCAACGACTAATTCAATTTTACAGAATCAGACTCTCACTTATGTGGGAGTCTTTTTTTGTAAATATTTTAATTTGTCTTTTTTAAATTACTGTGATATAATTTAGTAAAACATCAGGCGGTGATTTAATGAGCATCGAAAATCTTATCAAGAATGCGGTTAAAAAGCATTTTAATGCTTCCGTAACAGGGATCGGCACCTGCGGTAAGGGTGCAAGCGGAGCGGTATACCGGGTTGAATGTGACGGTAAAATTAAAACATTGGCGGTAAAAATAAGCGAGCATCCCGAGCTTATGCTGCAAGAATTTGAGATGTTATCTTTTCTTAAAGAGAAAACATCAAGTAAAATCCCTCAGGTTTATTTCTTTGAGAAATATGATAATACCGGGGTTATTGCTATGGAATTTATAGACGGCATAAGCGGTACGGACAAAGCTCTAAAGTACAGACTTAATAAAAGGCACCTTGCGGAAAGCATAGTTGATAATCTTCTGGTAATTCAGAGGACTAATAATGATAAATTCGGTCCGTATAATAATGCTGTATATGATACATGGAAGGAATACTATAGGGTGTTTGCCGATGAAATTTATGCCTTTTCTTTATCTAAGCATTCGCAGGGTGAGCTTGATGATGTAGTGATGAAGGCGGTGGATTTATCATACAGCAGCTTTGACAAGATTTTTGCAGAGGAGAACTTTAAGCCGACTCTTATTCACGGTGACTATTGGATGCCGAACTTTATTATTGATAAAAAAAGAATGAAGCTTCTTTCAGTTGTTGATCCTTTTAATGTTATGTGGGCTGATCCGGAATATGAGCTTTTTGCTATGACAGTAGGCTTTGGCCGAAAGCTTAAATTATATGAAATATACAAGAGTAAAACTGATGTTTCGCAATTTTGTGATATGAAGCTCGAATTATATGCACTTTATTCTGAGCTGTTATGGTATAAGAAGCTGGGTAAGATTACACATTCATATTTAAAAATGCGTTCAAAGAGGCTCATAAAAGAAATGAAAAAGAATAATATCATATAATGATAACAAAAGACAGGCTCACTCGAACCTGTCTTTTTCTGTTATATTGCCTTGCCTGAAAGGTAATTCCCCTGTTAGGGGAAATGTCACGAAGTGACAAAAGGGTGCCAGTCTCTCGGAGGGAAAGGTGGCAGACGAAAGTCTGACGGAGAGGTTCATTATCACAAAAAAACAAACCGCCCACTTTATCACATAAAATGAACGGTTGTTATCTGTTTTTATCATCACTTAATCCTAAGATATAATCAGAGGTGACATTATAGAATTTACACAGTGTAATGAGGCTGTCTATGGGCAGGCTTCTCTTTTTGTTTTCGTACATTCCGTAAGCCTGCGTAGTTATTTTCAGCACCTTTGCCACATCCTCCTGTTTAAGGTCATTATCTATACGCAGATCATAAAGCCGTTTGGTGTAGTCCATAAGCATTCCTCCTTTATAATAATTATAAACAAAATGTTTATAAGACTATTGACATTAAACGGATTGTTTAATATAATTATATCGTTAAACGATTTGTTTAATAAAATTGAAAAGGAGAAATGATTATGAAGAATCAAACAAAAAAGCTTATCATCGGTGCAGTTTTTGTTATGTTGATGATTTGTATGCTGTGTATGAGTGTTTCAGCTTATGAAGAAACAGGAAGAATAGGTGATAATATTACATATACATATTATCCTAATACAAAGCAAGTTGTTATCAGTGGTGAAGGAAAAACTTATAATTTCCAAAGTGAGGATGATTATTTTTTTTCACCTTTCCATAGTAACGCGATTGGCACTATTGAAAGTGTAATAATTGAAGATAGCGTGACTTCTATAGGCTCTAACCTGTTCTATAATTGCGAAAAGCTTAAAAGTGTCATAATTCCTGACAGTGTGACTCATATATACGATGGTGCGTTCTGGAATTGCAGTAGCCTTACAGATATAACAATTCCTGACAGTGTAACTTACATAGGCTTTGAGGCATTTGAGAATTGCAGAAGTCTTGAAAGCGTGAGAATTCCCAATGGAATTACCGCTATACACTGGGATACATTTCACAGTTGCTCAAGTCTTACAAGTGTAACACTTCCGGATACTCTGACTCATATATCTGAAGGTGCATTTAGCGGTTGTTATAATCTGACAAGTATAGCACTACCGAAAAGTGTGATTGCCATAGGCGACAGTGCTTTTAATGGTTGTGGAGGATTGACAGATTTAATAATACCTGACAACACAACAATTATAGGTTATTGTGCTTTTTATGCTTGCTATAATCTCAAAAAAATAACAATTCCTGACAGTGTAACATCTATAGATAGTGATGCTTTTGATTATTGCACAAATCTTACCGATGTATATTATTTAGGTTCTCAAACACAGTGGGAAGAAATATCCGTCTCATCAGGAAATGAATACTTACTAAACGCAACTATTCATTTCTCCATTGGAACTGAAATTCATACAGATATGGCCACGGGTATAAAAGTGAAGTATAACAGTGATGCTTTCAATGAAAATGCCGAACTTACCGTAACTCAAACAGTCATTAACGCAAACTTTGTTTTCGGTGATATTTATGACAGATACATACCCTATAATATCTGCTTTAATGTTAATGGTGTGGAAGTTCAGCCTAATGGTACAGTAACGATTAATATTCCCGTACCTGCGGATTATAATGTAGGCACTTTAGCAGTATATTATATTGACACTAACGCTAATACAACATTAATTCCCGGTAGATATGAAGACGGTTACTTCGTTTTCGAAACTGACCATTTCAGCGAGTATGTTCTCGTAGATGAAAGTAGTAAAGCAACCGACGAACCTACAACGGAGCCCGACACACCCGACGAACCCGACACATCGGACTGCTCTCACTTATGCCATAAATCCGGTTTTATGGGCTTTATCTGGAAAATTGTGCAGTTCTTCTGGGAGCTTTTCAAAATCAATCCCGTATGCGAATGCGGTATAGCACATTATTAATAAATGCATAACAAAAGACAGGCTCACTCGAACCTGTCTTTTTCTGTTATATTGCCTTGCCTGAAAGGTAATTCCCCTTTTAGGGGAAATGTCACGAAGTGACAAAAGGGTGCCAGTCTCCCGGAGGGAGAGGTGGCAGACGAAAGTCTGACGGAGAGGTTACGAATAATAATTCCTCAGCCTGTTTGCCTTGTCCTCCAGCTCGCTTTTTTCGTCATAAAGGATCTGGAGCAGGGTGGTGAGTCTTTTTACCTCATTGTAATTTCCCTTTATTCTAGCCTGCTTGAGCTTCTGACGGTTGATTTCGATAACCTCCTTCTGTATTGCTACGGAATGGTCATATTCTTTTGCTAAATCAGCTAAAGTAGAATTCATTAATTACAGCATCCTTTCTTTGAAGGGTGAGTGCTGCCGAAAAGTATGTAGTCGGCCGTGGTGCCGTAAAAAACGGAAAGCTTTTTAATCTCCGTGCCCGTCAGCTCTCTTCCCTTTTCTTCTATTTCTCTGAGTGTCTTTTCTGCTATGCCTGTCATATCGCTGACATCCTTTACGGTCAGTCCCTGTTTCATTCTCAGCTGTTTTATCCTCAGGGACAGAACCTTCGGCTCCGTGTAACTGAAAAAGGCATCCTTGCTTTTGATGATAAGCCTTGCTTTACTTGTAAAGGGTGAGCCGTATCGGTATTCGATGGCATATTTCAGCTTATCGTAAATAGTGTCAGTGATTTTTTCGAGCCTTCGGCTTACGGTAGACGGCTCTATTGCCAGCTTTCGTGCTATCTCGCTTTTACTGCGGCCCTGATACCAGTGAAGCTCTACAATCAGCCTGTCGGTGGGAGAAAGCTCCTCTTTTATAACCTTGTTTACCAGCTCATTAAGCTCGCATTTCCTCTGTCTTAAAATATATTCGTCTAAGCTTTCGTGAGCCTTGCTCTGCCAGGCGGCGAAGGCTTCCTTTGCCAGAAGGTATTCTTCTTTTTCAAAGCTGTTCAGATACATTGTTCTTTATTCCTCCTGTAATTTTTATCCGCTTTTCTCAGCCATAACGGGGGATGAGTGAAAAAAACTGCGATGTTTAACGAACAAATGTTCGTTTATAATTTAATTTTAGAGAGAAAAATTGTCTGTGTCAATATGTTTTAAGGCGAAAAAATTTTGAGTACCATTTTTTGTATTCTGTAAAAAAAGATAAAAAAATTTTGTTACTTTTTAAGTAGCAGGTTTTTAATATATAAGAATGAAATGACTTGCTTTTTTTGAATAAATGGTATACAATATTATTCAATATACTTTAAGCGGAGGTATTCTCTTGAAGTAAGTCAAATAATTAGTAAAGGATGAACCCCTATGGCAAAAAAAGAAATCTCTTCTGCCGAAGCTTACCGTCAGGAGCGTAAAGAGCGTCTGGCTAAGGCGGCTAAGCAGAACCAGAAAAAATCACACAATGTTGTACTCTCTAAGGGTACGAAAACTGCTATCGCTATCGTGGTAGTTATTGCTATCATAGCAGGTATTGCAGGCTTCTCCGTAAGCAATTCAGGTGTACTCGAGAGAGGCAAGGTAGCCTTTAAGGCTGGCGAAACAGAGGTATCTATGGCTGAATACAGCTATTACTATAATTCTGTTTTCAATAACTATTTCCAGTATTCCTATATGTATGACAGCAGCTACGGTCAGGGTATGGGTAAAATGTACACAGGCTATGACTACAGCGTAGCACCCGACCAGCAGGCCTATGAGGGCGAGATCGAGGGCATCGAAAATCCGATGTTTACTGATTTCTTTGATTACAGTGCCCGTGAGAGCATTAAGCTCGTAAAGGCTGCCAAGGCTTATGCTGCTGAGAATAACATTACTCTTGACGAGGAGGATTACAAGAAGGTAGACGAAGCCATCGAATCCTTTAAGCAGAGTGCCGCTAACTCCGGTAACTACTCACTTCCCGCATATCTCCGTGCATTCTTCGGTAAGGCTATGACCGTTTCTCTTCTCGAGGAAATCTGTGAGGAGCAGACCCTCAATGAAAAGGTTCAGGAGATTAAAACTGCTGAGTTCTCAGACAGCTATTCCGATAAAAAAATCGAAAAAGAATATAAGGATAACCTGGAAACCTACGGTGCAGTTTCTCTGCGTAACTATGTTATCAAGGCTGAAACCGTAACTGTAAAGGCTGAAGAGGAAGGCCAGGAGGATACCGAGGAGGTTACCGAGGAAACTATGGCTGATGCCAAGAAAAAGGCTGATGCTTTCGTAGCAAGACTCAAAGCAGGCGAGGATTTCAAAGAGGTCGCTTCTGATTTCGAGAAGGAAGCAGGCAGTGAATCCTATGCTGAGTTAAAGACTGACGACAGTCTCACACTTCTCGAGGATACCGCCTACAGTGAGCTTTCCTATTCTGCTTATGATGAGGATTTCCTTGATTGGGCTATCAGCGAAAAGACAGAAAAGGGCGAAACCTTTATCGTAGAAAATGAAGACGAAGGCTACACAGTTTATATGATGGTTGACCCCGTTCATCACACTCCCGATGCTAAAACCTATGATGTAAGACACATCCTTCTTCAGTTCTCTGAGGATGAAGCTGAGGAAACCGAGGAAGCAGCAGAGGGTGAGGAAACAGAGGAAACCACCGAAGCTGCTGAAGACGAAAAGGAAGAGGTTGAGGTTGAGCTTCTCAATCCTGCCGACTATGATGTAACCGTTGATATTGATGTGGACCTTGATACTACTAAGGATAAGGCTCTTTACAAGCAGGCACAGGACATCCTTGCCGATTACCTCAAGGGTGACAAGACAGAGGAAGCCTTCGGTGAGCTTGCTAAGAAGCACTCTGCAGACAGTAATGCAGAGGAGGGCGGCATCTATGAGGATGTTCCTCAGGGACAGATGGTACCCGAATTCGAAAACTGGTCTCTTGCAGAGGGCAGAAAAGCAGGCGATGTAGGTATCGTTGAAACCACCTACGGCTATCATATTATGTATGCCGTTTCCGCACCTGAGGTGACTACCTGGTCCGATACTATCAGAAGCGACCTTGCTTCCGATGAGTATAACACCTTCGCTGAGGAGCTTATCGCCGGCGACAATGTGAAAATCACAGACGAGCAGGCTGAGAATCTTGCCGCAGTAAAGGATTTCACAGTGGGTATCGCAAAACAGCAGATCAGAAATATCCAGGCTAATGCTTCTGCTGCTCAGTAAATCGGAGATTAATTATGGGAGTCGGTTTTCCGACTCTCATTTTCTCTTAAAGGTTGACAAGATGGTTTAATCGATGTAGAATATAAAATGATGAACTATAAAAAGGAGTATATGCTTATGATGCCAAAATCTATGATAAAGGGAATCTGCATCTTTCTTGCCGCATTAATGGTTCTTTCTGTGGGAGCAGTAATTTTTCAGGTTATTGCCGCAGAGCCGTCGGCAGTGCCGATGGTAGCACCTGTAACAGGTGATAACGATGCTGATTATATTATTCCTGTCGGAATCGGCTTGTTTGCTCTCTTAGCTGTAGGGATATGCTTTATCCTGCCTAAGCTGAGAAAAAAAGAAGATGAAGCCGAATAAAAGGAAATAGGAGGAGAAAAATATGAAGAAAATCGTTTCTGTTCTGCTGAGTATTATTATGGTATTCGGTATGCTTACCGTTACTGCTTCTGCACAGCAGGAGACTTATACGGACTATCCTGTTATTCTCGTTCCCGGATTTATTTCTGCGGTGCTTTACCGTACGGATGAGAAAACGGGGGAGAAGATTATCGTATGGGATGATCCCGTGGCACAGGTAAGTGAGGGCGGAGATCTCAGCTCCGTGCTCCCCGATGCGAAAACCTATCTTTTAGAGGGTAATGTGGAGCCTCTGGCTGAAAAGCTCAGTGAGGGCTTTAACCGTATCTTTGAGGGCGCTAAATGTAATCCCGACGGTACCGGACTTTATGATGTGAAAACCTGGCTTGACACTGCCGAGGACGGTAACTATGCCGCCCTTAAGGAAAAATATCCCGACGGCAAGCATCAGTACGAAAAGGCTATGATGGATGCCATAGGTGAAAAAATCGGCGACGAAAACCTCTACATCTTTACCGGTGACTTCCGTATGGGTGCCATCGAGCTTGCTGAGGATCTGAGAGGCTTTATCGACGATGTAATCGCACATAATAATCAAATCAGAGCCGAAAAGGGTAAGGCCCCCATCGACAGAGTAAATCTTTTTGCCGTCTCTCACGGCGGTCAGGTGTCGGGCACCTATCTCGCTCTTTACGGCGATGAGGGTAAGGTCAACAATGCGGTTCTTACCTGTCCTGCCTTAGGCGGTGCAGGTATAGCCTATGATGTATTCAATACGGATTTAAGCTTTGATGAGGTAGGTCTTCTTACCTTCATTCAGCACGCCTTTATGCTTGACGAGGATCTTGAAATTCTCTTTATGGCACAGCAGCTCGGCTTTATTGACGAGCTTGTGGAGGCTCTTTTCCCGCGTGTATCCGAAATCATCGGATGCTGGGGCAGTCTCTGGGATTTCATTCCTTTAGAGCAGTATGAGAGCGTAAAGGCTAAGCTTCTCGATGAGAATATCCACGCAGGACTTATCGAAAAAAGTGACAGAATGCACTACGAAATTATGTCCCGTGACGGAGAAAACAGCTATGAAAAGGGCTTTGCGAAAGCAAGAGCTGCAGGAGCAAATATTTACATTATTTCCGGCTATGATAATAGAATAATCACCGGTATGGAGGTAAGCTCTGATGCCATTCTTCCTACAGCTGACTCCACAGGTGCTACTGTAGCACCCTTCGGTCAGCGTTTCTCTGACGGCTACACGCAGGTGAAGAATACAGGCTTTTATCAGGTGTCACCCTCTATGACACTCGATGCCTCTACATCATATCTTCCCGAGCATACATGGTTCGTAGAAAATTACTATCACGGTATGACAGCTATGGATGAGTTCACTCACTCTCTTATGGAAAAGCTTCTTCTTACCGATGAAAGCTTCAATGTAAACTCTTTGCCGGAATACCCTCAGTTCCATGCCACCACTAATCCCGCTCATTCTGTATGGGCGGCCTTCGACAGCAGTAAGGAGGGCTATGTGTCCTCAGAGGATACAGGACTCGTTATCAGAAATCTTTCCAAGGAAAGAAGGATGACTGTTACGGCTGTCACTGTAGAGGGTGCGGATATTGAGCTTTCTTTCGAGCCCTTTGTGCTTGAGGCAGGCGAAAGCAGAACCATACCTGTAGAGGGAGAAATTCCTGCTGTAAGCCTTAAAAATTTCGAGGTAAATATTTCCTGGTTCCTCGAAAGCTTCACACCTATCGGAGGCAGAACCTTTGAGTTTACTCTGATGAACGGCGATGCAGTCATTTATGATGAAGGTAATCCGTATACGGATGCTGATGCTTCCTGCAGAATTGACTTCATAGTAGATAAGGATGTAAAAAATATTCTGAAAAAAGATTTCGTTAAAAATCTTCTTTCCTTTATTTTCGATGCAGTCGTTAAGGTTATCGGCTTTATTACAGAAACGATAG
>JAFSDF010000027.1 GCA_017436375.1 Clostridia bacterium
ATATGGGCGGTATCAGCCTTTTAGTCGGACAGGGAATCGGCAGATGGGGTAATTACGCTAACCAGGAGGCTTTCGGTTCTTTCACCTACAGAAACTTCGGTATGATGAGTGATACGGTGGCTTCTTATATTCAGAAGCCTGAGGTTGCCGTGCAGTACGGGCTCGAGAATGTGGAAAATATCCCTCAGTATATAGCAGACAATAACCTTTATGTACATCCTACATTTTTCTACGAGTCTGTGTGGTGTATTCTCGGAGTTATTGTTCTCTACATTGTTATGAAAAAATACCGTAAGTTCAGCGGAGAAATGTTCCTGATTTACGGCTTATGGTACGGTCTGGAGAGAGCTGTGGTTGAAGGGCTCCGTTCGGACAGTCTCTATATCGGAGGCACCGGGCTCAGAGTTTCTCAGGTACTGTCTGTTGTAATAGTCGCCGTGTGCGGTGCGCTGCTTGTAGCCAAGCTCATAAAGTATTCTAAAGCGCCCTGTGAGGTTGAGGGCACCGACTATATTGCTGTTTCAAGCGATAAGGAATACAGCCGTATCACAAAGGCTCTCGATAAAAGAGCCAAGAGAAAGAATTGGAAATTTGTCTATAACCGTGTCGGCAACAGGCTTTATGTTACTGCTACTACGGATAAAGGTGTCGTAACCAATAAAATTATCTGATAAAAGGGTGAGTTCAATGTACAGATTAATCGATGGCAAAGAGGTTTCAAACTATATTAAGGGTAAGGTAAGAGATGAAATTATTTCTCTTGGTGAAAAGGGTATAAAAGCAACTCTTGCTGTTATCATAGTAGGTAATGATCCTGCATCGAGAGTATATGTAAACAATAAAAAAAGAGCCTGTGAGGCTACAGGGATTGTTTCCAGAGAGTATGCTCTTCCTGAGGAAACAGCTGAAGCTGAGCTTCTTTCGCTCATAGCTGAGCTCAACAATGACAAAGAGGTCAACGGTATACTCTGTCAGTTACCCTTACCTTCTCATATTGACGAGAAAAAGGTTATCGACGCTATCTGTCCTGAAAAGGATGTGGATGTTTTCTCAGAGGTTAATGTAGGAAAAATGTGGGTAGGAGATTATGATGTGGCCTCCTGCACTCCAAAGGGTGTAATAGAGCTTCTCGAGTATTATGATATACCTCTCGAGGGTAAAAACTGCGTAATTATCGGCAGAAGCAACATTGTCGGTAAGCCGATGGCTTCGCTTCTTCTCGAGAAAAACGCTACTGTCACTGTCTGTCATTCGAGAACAACAGATCTTTCTTTTTTCACCCGTAACGCTGATATTATCGTCGCAGCAGTAGGAAGAAAAAGATTTGTCACTGCCGATATGGTAAAGGAGGGCGCCGTAGTAGTCGATGTAGGCATAAACAGAGATGAAAACGGCAAGCTTTGCGGTGATGTTGATTTTGAAAATGTCAAAGAAAAGTGCTCTTATATTACTCCTGTTCCCGGCGGCTGCGGTCCTATGACTATTGCCGTTCTTATGAAAAATACTCTCGCTGTAACCAAAAAGCAGAATAATGTTTAAAATATAATGTGAGGATGATTAAATATGAAGAAACTCTACCTTGGCAGAGACAAGAAGCTATGCGGCCTTTGTGCAGGTTTAGGCAATTATTTGAATTTGGATCCTACTCTTATAAGAATAGTCATCACATTTACCTCTCTTGCAACAGCAATTTTTCCTATGATTGTCATTTATCTGGTTATGTCTCTGGCTATGCCACAGGCACCTGACGATTATGTGGAAACTAACACCGGCAGAATTCTTACCAGAGGCTGTGATAAAAAAATAAGCGGTGTATGCAGTGGCTATGCCGAATACTTCGGTGTGGACGTAACGGTTGTAAGACTGATTTTTGCCCTTTTACTTCTTTTCATCGGTGGGGGATTCTGGCTTTATATCATCAGTCTTCTGTTTATGCCTACCTTCCACACTCCCGAATCCTTTACACGCTGATATTTATTTAGGGGTTTACTCTGTAAGCCTCTTTTATTTTAAGGAGAACTATATGATATATCTTCTGGATACAGGATGCTTCGATGACAGTTTTACCGGTAAAGTCGCAGAAGCAGAAAAGTTGCTTTTTAAAAGCGATAAGCCCTTACAGGGGAACAGACTTACTCTTTTCGGCAGAGTGCTTTTAGGCTATATTCTTAACAGAAATTACGGTATAAAATCATTTTCTTATCGGTACGGAAAAAACGGAAAGCCCTACCTTGAAAACAGCGAAGTTTTTTTCAATATCAGTCACAGCGGGAATCTGGTTCTGTGCAGTATTTCCGAATATGAAATCGGCTGTGATATTGAAAAAATCAGAGATTATAATCCCAAAATCGCAAAAAGATTTTTTGCTGAAAAGGAAGCAGCACTTCTGGCAGATAAAGACACAGAGGATTATACCTTTGCCGTACTGTGGACACTCAAGGAAAGTATACTGAAAAAAACAGGTAAGGGTATAGGCGGAGGGCTTGATACCTATTGCTTTTCCGATTATATCGACAATGAGGAGTTTTATGCATACGGATGCAATTTTCTGCGCTGTTCTTACGGTGATTATATGATCTCTGTCTGTTCAGAGGACAAGCCTCAGAAGCCTGTGATTATAGCCGAAAAGCAAATTAAAGACTATGTGGATGAGATAATTAAAAAAAATACTTGATTTATTCTGCTTGGTTTTGTATTATATTATGGTAGATGTTCTGAAAGGAGTCAATCAATGGAAACTATAAAATACATAAAGGGTAAAATCGGTTACGGTATCGGTGCGATAGGTCTCGACCTGAGTTACGGTATGTTTTATTCCTTCCTTGCTAAATATCTTACGGATGTTCTCGGTCTCGGTGCATCCTTCCTTCTTATTCTTACGGCTGTGGCAAGAATATGGGACGGTGTAAACGATCCTATGATGGGTACAATTGTTGATAACACTCACACTAAAATGGGTAAGTACAGGCCTTGGATTCTCAGAGGCTCTGTATGTAATGCATTGGTCCTCGTTCTCTTGTTCAGTAATCCCTTCGGTCTTAAGGGTGCCGCCCTGTGTGCCTATGTAGCAGTGGCTTATGTAGCGTGGGGTATGACAAATACGATGGCTGACATTCCTTATTGGTCGATGGTGCCTTCGTTTACCAGTGATCCTAAGGAAAGAAATCTCGTTTCTACCATTGCACGAACCTTCTCAGGTCTTGGTCAGGGCATAGTTTCCATCGGTGCACCTCTTCTTATGACCGCTGTAAGTGTTACGACTGCACTGGATGAAAACGGAAACGCCGTGAAGGTTCACGATGCACGAAGCTATCTTATATGTGCAATTGTCTGCGCAGTTTGTCTTATTTTCTTCTCATCTATTTCTGTTGCTTCTACTAAGGAAACAGTAGCACCCAAAGCTCCTGAGAAGTTTTCATTCAGAAAGACCTTTGACATTATCAAATCAAATGATCAGCTTCTTGTATTTATGCTTTTTGCCATGATTTCGAATGCAGGTTGGTATCTTACATCTGGTGTAGCTACTTACTATTTCGATGTAGTTGTAGGCGATCCAAATAAGCAGTCAACCTTCTCACTCTTCCAGGGTGCAGGCTCTGTTATCGGACTTCTTTTCCATCCGATAATCACTAAAGTTTTCTCAAAGCGCAAGGCTTATCAGTTCTCACTTATCTTTGCGGGACTTGGCTATGTTGGTATCTCAGTAGGTGCTTTCAGCGGTATATTTATGCTTATGAATATTTCCTATTTTATCTGCGCTGTGGGTATGGCATCGATGTTCATTTCACAGACAATTTTCCTTGCCGATGTTGTTGACTACGGTGAGGTTAAAATGGGCTTCAGAGCAGAGTCCATCACTTTCTCAATGAAGGGATTTCTCCAGAAAATGGCATATACCTTCCAGACGGTTATCCTTTTCGGCTCTCTCGGACTTTCAAATTATAACGGCGAGCTTCATAATCAGAATCCCGCCAGCGCCAAGACAGCAATAACACTTATGCTGTCAGTAATTCCTGCTGTTCTCTTCTTTGTTTCACTCATTGTATTTTCGACCAAATTCAAACTTCACGGCTCATATATGGACGAAATCACTGCTGTTGTTACTGAAAACAGGCTGAAAAGAGAAGCAGCACAGGGAGAATAAAAAACGAATATTTCAAAGCAACTGCCTTTATGACCGACAAAGTGTCGGCATAAAGGCAGTTTTTTTCACCTTTTTATCGACATATTAATTGAACTGCCTGTCATATAATAGTAAAAGGTGGTGCTATGAATCAGACTGTTTATGCCGATGTGCTGGTAATAATCAACATTTACATAAATTACGGTATGCTTCTGCTTACTGCATTCTGCAGAAGGATGGCTCCCGAAAGGCTGAGGATTTTTCTCGCATCTCTTTTAGGGGGATTTTATTCTCTTATAATTATTTGTCCGGGTATCAGTGATTCGGTAATTTCTCTTTCGAGAATACCTGCACTGTTTGTAATGGCTTTTCTAGCCTTCGGATTTGGTAACATAAAGGAATACGGCAAAACAGTCTTGCTGTTTGTAGGCATTAATATGGTTTTTGCCGGTGCAATGCTTCTTCTGTGGTTCTTTGTGTGTCCGCAGAATATGTATTTTAACGGGGGAGTAGTTTATTTTGACATTGATGCTCTTACGCTTGTTCTTCTCACTGTAGGTGCATATATACTTATACGCCTTATTTCTCTGTTTACTGAAAGCAAAGCGCCCGATAGCTTAGTTTATAATGTAGAGCTTTGTTTCTCGGGAAAAAGTATTTTATGCAGGGGGTTATATGATTCGGGAAACTGTCTCAGCGATCCGTTCAGCGGGGAAGGAGTAATAGTAGTGTGTATAGATGCAGTGAAAAATATAGTGAGTGAAAGGATATTTGATGATCCTGAGCAGTGGAAGGGTGAGATTAATTATAGGCTTATTCCGGTCAAATCTCTTTGCGGCACAGGACTTCTGCCCTCGTTCAGAGCAGACAGAGTAAAGATAAAAGGACTTGAATCTGAATTTACTCTGGAAAGTCCTGTTATTGCTCTGTGCAGGGAAAAAATATGCGGCGGTGAATACGGAGCCCTTCTGTATTCATCTGTTTTTGATAATATTTCCGAAAGAAAAGGTGAAATATATGTTTTACATAATTGAGATGCTGGTAAATAAAATACGGGACATTTTAAATAAAGGCACCAAAGAGGTTTATTATGTAAACGGCTCAGAAAATCTGCCCGCTCCTCTGACTAAGGAGAGAGAGGATGAAATTTTAAGTGAATTTTCCAGAGAAAATTACTCAAACAGAGAGCTGTTGATAACGCATAATTTAAGGCTGGTGGTGTATATCGCCAGAAAGTTTGAAAATACGGGAATTAACATCGAGGATCTCGTATCCATAGGGACAATAGGACTTATAAAGGCGGTCAACACCTTCTGTCCGGGAAAAAAGATAAAGCTTGCGACCTATGCGTCGAGATGCATCGAAAATGAAATACTTATGTATCTGAGAAAAACAGCAAATTTGAAAAATGAAATGTCGATAGATGAGCCGCTGAATGTGGATTGGGACGGGAACGAGCTTCTGTTATCTGATGTCCTCGGCAGTGACAGTGATGAGGTTAACCGTAATATTGAGATGGAGGATGAGAAAAATCAGCTTCTGAAAATAGTTTCGCATCTGGAAGACAGAGAGAAGCAGATAATGACTATGCGTTTCGGTCTTTTTGGCTCCAAGGAATACACCCAGAAAGAGGTAGCTGATATGCTCGGTATATCTCAGAGCTACATTTCGAGACTGGAAAAAAGAATAATCGAAAAAATTAAAATACAGCTCATAAAAGAACAGTAATTATTGACATTTTAATGTCGGATGTTATAAAATGTAAGAAAACAACGGAGGTAAAAAATATGAGCTTTGCGGCAGGATACGGAAAAACTAATGTTGATTTGCTTTTTGAAAATATGCCTCGTCTTCCCGAGGAGGGTGAAGAAATATTTACTGACAGATTTTCATTATGTATCGGCGGGGGTGTCCCGGGTACTATGATAACCTTAGGCAGACTCGGTATTGAATGTAAAACTGTAACGGAGCTTTCCGACGATATGTTTTCACAGTTTGCTCTCAGTGAATTCAGAAAAGCAGGTGTGGAGCCTGTAAATGTATTTCACGGTAATAAAGTGGCTGTTAATATTACTGCCGCTGCCATAACCGAAAATGACCGTACCTTCTGGTCCTACGGCAATAGTGAGGAGTCTGCATCGGCTGAGGAAATATATGAGGCTCTCAAGGGCGCAAAGGCCGTAGCGATGCACGAAAGCTACACTGATGTTTATCGCAGACTGAAGGCAGAGGGCACTACTGTCATTCTCGACACAGGCTTTATTGAGGGTATGTCGCTGGATAATTTCAGGGACAGGCTCCGTATTGCCGATTACTACCTTCCTAACCGAAAGGAAGCCACTATTATTACAGGTGAGAGCGATCCAAAAAAAGCCGCTGAGGTTCTTAGCTCCTACCTTGATATTGCTATCGTAAAGCTTGATAAAGACGGCTGTCTTATTTACGACAAAAAAAGCTATACTTTTGTTAAAAGCATTGATGAGTTTGTTCATGTGGATTCTACCGGTGCAGGTGATGCCTTTTTTGCCGGATTTATGTTCGGTATTATGACAGGTGAACCCATCGAAAGGTGCGTGCTTTTCGGAAATATAACGGGCGGAAAATGTGTTACTGCCGTGGGCTGTACGACAGCCTATGTGACAAGAGATGAGCTTTATGCTCTGGCCGAAAAATATAAGGATAATATAATTTATAACTATTAAGGTGCAGATATGAAAACTAAAGACTATTCCGACTGGCTTGTGGTGTCAGACATTGACGGCACACTGAATAATAAATTAAGGCGTACTCCTAAAGTAAATACAGCGGCAATTGACCGTTTTGTGCACAGTCTCGGAGGTTCTTTTACTCTAGCCTCGGCGAGAAATGTGCAGTCTCTCAGACCTCACTATATGAATCTGCCTGATGTTAAAACTCCCGCTGTCGTTTTAAACGGTGCGGGCATATATGATTTTACTGAGGAGAAAATGATCTGGTTCAATGCTATTCCTTCCTCAGGCAGAGAGATTATAAGGAAGGCTATGGAGAGATTTTCCTCTCTCGAGGTCGGTGTGTTTACCGACGATATGATTTATCTTGTCAGACCGAAATTTATGTCTGTGTGCATGATGGCTATGGACAGCCTTGAGCACAGGAGATGTGACTCTATTGAGCAGGTGCCTGAAGGCAGATGGGGTAAGGTCATCTTTTACTGTCTACCGAATCTCAAAAAAAAGATAAAAAAATATGTTATGTCACTTTCGGGTGATGATGTAGCATATATAGATACATCTGTGGTATCCTTTGATATGGTAAGCAGTACCACGCATAAAGGAAATGCAGTGCTTGCTCTGGCAGAAATACTCGGTATACCCGAAAAGAATATCGGTGCTATCGGTGATTATTATAATGATCTGGATATGCTTAAAACCGTGTCGCATCCTGCCTGCTGTAAGCAGGCCCCTGAGGATATACATAAGGTATGTGAATTTCACGCCTGTCACTGTAATGAGGGTGCGGTAGCTGACTTTCTGAAATACATAGAAGAAAATTACTGATAAATGAAAGGATGTATTTTTATGAAGAAAATCTTATGTTTGCTTATCAGTCTGACTATGCTTTTTTGCATAGCTGCGCCTGCTTATGCGGCAGCACAGCCTGAAGCTGAGGCTTATGACGGTTATCCCTTTGTTGTAGTAAGAGGTATTGACTTCGGGGGATTATATCTCGAGGATAAAAGTCCTGCCATCAGTATCGGCATAGGTGATATCTTTGCTTTGGTGAAAGCTTTATTTACAGATATTATAGTCGAAGGAGACAAGGATAAATTTATTGACAGTGCTCTCACTGTCGTGGCAGATGTTCTCGACCCTATAGCAATGGATAAAGAGGGTAATCCCGTTCACGATGTATATTTCGACAAATACGAAAGTTCTATGGCTTATTATCCCGAGGAATTAGCTTTTATGGAGGATATCGGTGAAACAGGCATCATTAAGACCGCATCGGAGCTTATCGGTGCAGAGAATGTTTACTATTTTACCTACGATTGGCGTAAAAGTGCTAAGGAAATCGCCACCGATCTCGACAAATACATTAACAAGGTTCTGGCAGATTCACATAGGGATAAAGTAAACATTTCCGCTGTAAGTATGGGCGGTATGGTTGCTACTGCATATCTTAACTGGCACGGTGCGGAAAAGGTGAATAATCTCGTTTATGTTTCATCTGCGCACAACGGTACTCACGGTCCGGGAGATGCCTTCAACGGCAATATTTATATTAACGGTGATACTATTTACAGCCGACTCAGGCAATCCTCCAAGGGCAGTCTTTTTAAATGCCTTTTCGTTGAGATTGCGGAGAAAATCGGCATTTTCGATGCTGCATCAGCTGTGGCAAATAAAATACTCGAGGATAATCCGAAGGCTCTTAACAATGAAGTTATAAGAAACGGCTTCGGCACTCTTCTCGGCTTCTGGGCTATGTGTCCCGACGATGTTTTCGAGGGCGGTGTGAAATTTATGTTCGGCGGGCACGAGGATGAATATCCCGTCCTTATGGATAAAATTGATGAAACCAAGGAATTTATCTTTTCTACCGAAGATATAATCGACAGCGCTATAAAAAGCGGTGTGAATGTATCCTTCATTTCGAACTATAATTCACCTCTTGCACCTTATTTCCCGCATTCAGACCGTCAGGGTGACGGAGTTATCGAAACAGAGCTCACCTCTAATTTCGCTACTGTGGCCCTTTACGGAGAGACCCTTACCGACGAGCAGCTGGCTGCAGCTGAGGAAAAATATGTTTCACCCGACAAAATTGTCGATGCCACTACTGCGAACTACAGAGACATTACCTGGTTTGTGAAGGATGCTGCACATGTGGCGGCTGAGTACAGAAGTGATTTTGCATATTTCGTTCTTTGGCTTGCTTTAGCCGAGGAACAGCTGACAGTGGAATCGGATTCCCGCTACCCTCAGTTTATGCTTGTGGATGAAAATAAAAATCTTCTTATTGCTGAATGATAAATAATTACCGCCTCATCTTTTTAAAGACGAGGCGGGTTTTCTTATTTAAGCAGTTTTTTACCGAAGATGCACACGGCGGCGGTTACTCCGATTGCTACACCTGCTTTCCGTGCGAGCTTAAGTCCTTCGTCGACTGATGAAGGCATGTGTGTAAGGATGAATTCTTTTACAGGTCTTGTCGGTTTGTATGAGCAAAGCTCTCCCATAGTGACCGTGTAGCTTTTAAAGCTTCTGAGGTCCTTTTCATCGAGAACGAAAAGCCGCACACCCCGTTTATCACCTGCACCGTAGGTGTTGAAGCCTGCTCCTTGGCAGTATCCGAGAGCTATTCCGTCTTTCTCGGTTATGTAGCTGTTTATGTGATCATGTCCGACAAATATGCCGAGAATGTCACCTTTTTCTTTGAGTACATCAAATTCACCGTTGTTAATTTCGGGTACAGCAGGAGACTCGTGCATAAAACCTCCTTCAGATAAAGCTTTACCATCGAGCTTCCAGTAGGTGTTTTTTCTGCTTTTAAAGGCCTCAACAGAGCCTTTTTCTTTTTTTGAGCATTTTATCAGTGCATTATAAAACTCGGGAACAGGTATATGCTGAAATACGAAGGCCGGAAGATATTTACCTGTTTTTTCTCTGAGTCTTTCTCTCTCAGATCTCAGCCATTCGAGCTGTTCTTTTTTTACGGGGGAATATGATCCGTCTGATTCATTTTTGTTTGAGTCAATAAGATAGAGACAGAAAATTTCTTTCTTTTTGTCGGAGTCAAAAATCTGCAGTGAGTAAGTTCCACGGTCGTTTTCGCATCTGGGGGTGCCAATGCGCGAACAGCTGTAGGAGGAGTAGATTTTCATCTGGGTATTCTTATCTGCAGGGCCGTCATCATCGTGATTTCCGAAGGTGACACAGAAGGGGATATTTCTTTCTTCAATCGGAGTCAGAAATGAGTTGATTACCTCACCGATCTTTCTTTCGCCGTCTTTAAAATAGCAGGAGGAGTAAGCCTGGATCTGATCTCCCGTAAGAACTACAAGGTCGGGTTTTTCTTTTTCCAGAGCCAGAGTGATGAGCTTAACGGTGTCCGGGTTTACGGGATAGTCCTCCTGTATATCGGCTATCTGCATAATTTTAAAGGTGCCGTTACTGAAATGAAGCATAGTTGTTCTCCTTAAATATATGTCTGATACAGTATATATCTTTTTAACCAAAAGGTCAATACAGCAGGGTAACAAGCTTAAAATTCAAATCATATAATAAACCGATAAGGGGGTAATCAGATTGACATATACCTACATTAAATTTGAAAGTCAGACACAGGGAGAAAAGGCCAGAAGTCTGCTTATGAAAAATAATATAAAATCACATCTTAGAAGAAACCCGAATCCTGACAGAAAGCAGGGCTGCAACTTTGCTTTGTTCGTTGACGGAAATATATGGAAGGCTTATGAGATTATAACCGTAGCCGGCATAAAAAGTGCCGGGGTAGAGAACTACCGTGAGAGATTATGATTTATCTTGATAACGGTGCAACTACCTTTCCGAAACCGATGTGTGTTACTGAAAGTGTTATCAATGCTATAAAATACTCGGGAGGAAGTCCCGGCAGAGGCGGACACAAAAGTGCCGTAAAAGCGGGGGAGACGGTATATAAGACACGCGAGGCTATCGCCGGAATGTTTTCCTGCGAAAGTGACGGTGTAGTTTTTACCGATAACTGCACTACAGCGCTTAACACAGCAATTAAAGGTGTTTGCACAAAAGGGGACCGGATTCTGACATCGACACTTGAACATAATTCTGTTTTAAGACCGCTCGAAAAGCTGAGTGAAAAGGGGATAATCAGCTATGAGACCGTGAAAGTAAACCCCTTGTGCGAAAACGAGACTGTGGATAATTTCCGCTCAGCTATGAAAACAAAGACAAAAGCAGTGGTTTGCACCGTTGCTTCAAATGTTTTCGGGACAGTTTTACCTATTGAAAAAATTGGGAAGCTGTGCAGAGAAAATGATGTGATTTTCATTGTTGACGGTGCTCAGGCGGCAGGAACACTTAAAATTGATATGAAAAAAATGAATATTGATATTCTGTGTCTGCCCGGCCATAAGGGGCTTTACGGCCCGATGGGTACTGGTCTTATGCTTCTTTCGGGAAGGATTATGCCGGAAGAGCTAACGCAGGGCGGAACGGGAAGCTTTTCGATGAACAGGAGACAGCCGGAGCTCATTCCCGACAGATATGAAAGCGGAACACTTAATTATCCGGGTATAACAGGCTTGTATTCAGGTGTAGGATTCATCCGTTCCTGCGGAGGTGAGAGTGCGATACATCGCAAAGAATCAGAGCTGGTTGATGTTCTTGCA
>JAFSDF010000028.1 GCA_017436375.1 Clostridia bacterium
AGGCGGTGCTTTTTATTTTATGCTGTGCAGTGAAATCGCTGCCTTTGCTCCCTCATCGCACAGATATTTCGTCTGATGTATGCTTCGTCTCCTTAGTCACCTTCGCTCCGACAGTCGCTTCCCGCTCTGCCTGCTTTTCTGACAGGTTCTGCAGGTGAGGCTTCGGAAATAACCGAGAAGGAGGGGTAATCTGCGGACACGGCAAGCTGTGTCCCTACAATACTCTCTGTAAAAGTGGTGGACTGTTACTTCTTTATTCCCGAAGTCTTACCCGCCCGTTTAGCGTTACAACAGCACCATAGGTGCCACCACGCAGAGCCTCACCCTGAAAGGGGAGGTGGATTTGCCGAAGGCAAAGACGGAGGGGTTATCAGACGGGACGTCGAGGGCGCCGTCCCCTACGACAACTTTTATTCTGCGGTGTATCAATGCTTATTTCCCGAAGCCTGCCACGCCCATTCTGCGTTCTGCATTCTGCATTCTGCATTAAAAAAAGCCGCTCAAGGCGGCTTTTTTATATACTGTCCGTAAAGCTTACTGCGGCTAAAGCGGCGACGGCACCGTCAGCTACTGCTGTGGCAACCTGTCTGATTCTTTTACTGCGGCAGTCACCTGCCACGAAAATACCGCTCTGTGTATTCTCGGGGAGACAGCTTTCGTCGGCATTTATGTAGCCATACTCGTTAAGGCTTACATTATCCTTGAAGGGCTCATTCATAGGCTTCTGTCCGATAGCTACGAAAACTGCATCACAGGTGAGAACACTTTCTTCACCTGTTTCTGTATTGGTGATGACTATACCCTCGAAGGTGTCTTCGCCCTTGATTTCCTTTACCACCGTGGAGTAGATGAAGGAAACATTATCCTTTTTGTCGAGCTCTTCTTTGAGCTTCGGCTCACCTGTCACAAAGGCTAAATTCTGCACTACGGTAACCTTTGTACAGAGCTTGGAAAGCATAACAGCCTCCTGTAAAGCACTGTTTCCGCCGCCGATAACGGCTACCTCTTTGCCTGCATAGAAGGCTCCGTCACATACTGCGCAGTAGGAAATGCCTTCGCCTGTGAACCTGTCTTCCTTAGGAAGGCCTAATCTTCTGTGCTCACTGCCTACGGCGATGATAACTGCCTTGGCCTTGTAGTCCCCTCTTTCGCCCTTTACGGTGTATTCACCGGGAACACCCTCGATGGCTACTGCTTTATCAAGCTCGAACTCCGCGCCCTGTGCCATAGCCTGCTCGACCAATCTGTCACCCAGCTCACTGCCTGTCATAGTCACGAAGCCGGGGTAATTTTCTACCTTGGGAGAATGGGTAATCTGACCGCCGAAGGTCTCTCTTTCGAGGATGAGCACGCTTTTGTCGGCTCTGCGCAGATAAACGGAAGCCGTAAGACCTGCCGGGCCTGCGCCGATAATTATAACATCATACATATTTTTTACCTCATTACAAGCGGAAAGCGGACAAGATATTAATGCTGTCCGCTTTCTGTTATTTTCATTAGTTTATCTTTCTGTATATGCTCTGATATTGGAAAGGTTAGTGATTTTTTCTGCCTGACCGCCCTTGATAACTACGAGGGTGGGAGCCTGATGAATGTCAAACTCATTGGCAAGGTCGGGGTTTTCGTCAGCTAAAACCTTTTCATAGCTCACGCCTGCATCGTCGAGGAACTTTGCAGCCATTTTGCAGTTGGGGCAGGTTTTTGAAGCGAAGAGGATGATCTTGTCCTCGTTTTCACACTGAGCACATTCTTCCTTTGCTGTTTCAAAGCTCTTTGTGATTTCCTTACCGAGCTTTGCGGGGTTATATTCCACTCTGTGCTCGAATTCCTGACTCTTACCGTCGTTCCAGTTCTGTACGGGACGGTAGTAGCCTGTGATACGGCTGTAAACCTCTGTAGCCTCACCGCATTCGGGACACTTGTATTCTTCACCTACGATATAACCGTGGTTTTTACATACGGAATAGGTGGGTGAAAGAGTATAGTAGGGAAGACGGTAGTTTTCGGCAATCTTTCTGATAAGAGCGGCTGCACTCTTCCAGTCAGGAAGCTTTTCGCCGAGGAAGGCATGGAAAACAGTACCTGAGGTGTAGAGTGTCTGAAGCTCATCCTGGATGTCGAGTGCCTCGAAGATGTCGTCTGTATAACCAACAGGAAGGTGTGAGGAGTTTGTGTAATAGGGAGTCTCGCCCTTGCTTACATCGCCTGCGGTGATGATATTGGGATAGTGCTTAAGGTCATGCTTTGCAAGACGGTATGAGGTTGACTCTGCAGGAGTTGCTTCGAGGTTGTAAAGATCGCCGTACATTTCCTGATAATCGGAAAGTCTCTCACGCATGTGGTTGAGAACATCCTGTGCGAACTTCTGTGTACACTTATGTGTAAGGTCAGCCTTGAGCCATTTTGCGTTGAGACCTGCTTCATTCATACCAACAAGACCGATGGTTGAGAAGTGGTTAGCAAAGGTGCCGAGGTATCTCTTTGTATAAGGATAGAGACCTGCATCTAAAAGACCTGTGATAACCTTTCTCTTGATGGCAAGAGAGCGTGCGGAAATATCCATAAGCTTGTCAAGTCTCTTATAGAAGTCTGCCTCATCCTCTGCAAGGAATGCGATTCTGGGGATGTTGATGGTAACAACACCTACTGAGCCTGTGCTTTCGCCGCTGCCGAAGAAGCCACCGGACTTTTTGCGAAGCTCACGAAGGTCGAGACGGAGTCTGCAGCACATAGAACGGACATCACTGGGCTCCATATCGGAGTTGATGTAGTTTGAGAAATAGGGTGTACCGTACTTTGCTGTCATTTCAAAGAGAAGCTTATTGTTCTCTGTCTCTGACCAGTCAAAGTCTCTGGTGATGGAGTAGGTGGGAATGGGATACTGGAAGCCTCTACCGTTGGCGTCACCCTCGATCATAGTTTCGATGAAGGCGCGGTTGATCATATCCATTTCCTTCTTACAGTCCTTATACTTGAAGTCCATTTCCTTGCCGCCTACGATAGCGTTAAGCTCTGCAAGGTCATTGGGAACTGTCCAGTCGAGAGTGATGTTTGAGAAGGGAGCCTGTGTACCCCATCTGGAGGGTGTATTTACGCCGTAGATGAAGGATTCAATGCACTTTTTAACCTGGTCATAGGTAAGATTGTCTACCTTTACGAAGGGAGCAAGATAGGTATCGAAGGATGAGAAGGCCTGTGCGCCTGCCCACTCATTCTGCATAATGCCGAGGAAGTTAACCATCTGGTTGCAGAGGGTGGCGAGGTGAGAAGCAGGTGAAGATGTAATCTTGCCCGTTACACCGCCGAGGCCCTCCTGAATGAGCTGCTTGAGTGACCAGCCTGCGCAGTAACCGGTAAGCATGGAAAGGTCGTGAAGATGAATGTCAGCATTACGGTGAGCGTTTGCGATTTCATCGTCATAAACCTCTGAAAGCCAGTAGTTGGCAGTGATGGCACCGGAGTTATTGAGGATAAGTCCGCCGACAGAGTATGTAACGGTGGAGTTTTCCTTAACTCGCCAGTCATTGATGTTAACATAGTTATCGACGATTTCCTTATAGTCGAGAAGGGTTGTATTGATGTCACGGAGCTTTTCGTGCTGACGGCGGTAAAGGATGTATGCCTTGGCTACATCGGAATAGCCTGCCTGAACGAGAACGTGCTCTACACTGTCCTGAATATCCTCAACGGCTATATGGCCGTCCTTGATTTTCGGCTCGAAGTCAGCGGTAACCTTAAGTGCAAGAAAGTCGATAATGTCGGGATTGTAGTCTCTGCCCTGGGCTTCAAAGGCAAGAGTGATAGCCTGATTAATCTTCGCTAAATCGAAGTCAATGATTTTGCCTGTTCTTTTTAAAACATTGTACATTTAGTTTTCCTCCTTAGTAATTACATATTTTTGGGTTCCGTTCTGCTACGGTGGAAAATCCCCTACCACCATATATAGGGGCTTTCGCCCTCTGAGGAACGGGTGCAGGACTAATAATAACACAAAATATAGTGAATTGCAATAGATTAGGCACAATTTCTTGTATTTTTAAAAAGAAAATTATATACAAGATATGGGGGTGGTCCGCTGTGAATTTTTGTACACTTTTCCTTTTCTTTCAGAAATACATTTTTCTTTCAAAAAAACTTGATACTTTCGGAAAAATGTAGTATAATGAAATTTATAAAAAGACGAAGGAGAGTAATTATGGTCTGCAAAGAATGTAATAAGTCAATTGCAAAGAACAGCAATTACTGTAAATACTGCGGCACCAAGGTCGAAAAGGCTGTAGCTGTACAGACGGAAAAAAAGGCCGCAGACGATGCTTCTCTCATTTTCAGAGAGATTGATGTTACCGAAGAGGAAGCAGATAACGGTGCTGAGAGAGTTCTCGAATTCGACGGAGCCGCTGAGCCCTTACATATTATCTTCCCAAAGCTTTTCTGCACAGGACAGCTCTTTATGGTAAAAAAGTTCAAATTCCTTAACGAGGAAGGTAAAAAGTATAAGAAGAATATTCTTATCAGAGTTAATATAGCTTAAGTGATTACCGACAGCGATGTCGGTAATTTTTTTCGGCTACTTATAAATATAGGGGTAAAAATAGGGCTGTGGCACGAAAGTGACAGCCCTGTATATTATTGTATTCGGTCGTGCAAATTGGAATTTGTCGTTATAAATCAATATTGATTTCGTAATTATCATCAATGAGTATATAGTTTACATTATACTCTCGTGCAAGGACTAACACTTCTAAATTGTCTGCTAAAACACTTTCCAAAGTACAATCTGTATCATCTCCACGATTTTCAATGACACGTGCATATTTCTTGATGTCAGCGAAATGAT
>JAFSDF010000029.1 GCA_017436375.1 Clostridia bacterium
CCGCTGACAAAGCATCTCTCCGTTTAATAACGTGTTGGGTTATAACTATCATAATTATCGAACAAAGCAGGATATTATTATTCTATTCAGTTTATCCGAATTTATTCAGCAGAGTCCTCAGCCTCGTACTTTTCGATGAGTCTGTCTTCGATAATATTGCCGATTTCATTGAACTCTTTTTCATCCTCGATCTGAATGAGATAGGTTTCTCCGTCCTCCTCAATAACCTTAAGAATGAGAACCTCACCGTCATCGTCTAATATTTCAGTCTCATCGTCATATATCGGAAGAAGAGCAACATATCTGTTGCCTTCCTCGGTTTCAACTCTGTCGATTTCCTCAAAATAATGCTCAACGCCGTCATCATCGACAACGCTTACTATATCTTCCATATAAAGTTCTTCATCTTTACTCATATACAACACCTCTTTTTCTTGTCTGATTATATTTTAATATTTTACGCACCTGTTGTCAATATTCGAAGTGAATATTTTACAGTTTTTCTTCGGAAAATCCTTCCTTTGTCAGATGCCAGATACTGTTTACACCGCATTTTTTACAGTACTCTTTTGCCCTTACAAACTCAAAATCAAGTGCCTGTGTGCAATGCGCATCACTTGTGACAGTAACTCTTGCTCCCCTTTCCCCTATTCTTTTGAGAATAAAGGATGCCGGATAGGGCGTATCATTTCCGCAGCGGTACATGGCACCTGTATTTACCTCAAAAACCGCATCGGGCTTTTTATCAATAATGTAGTCAAGCCATTTCAGTGCATTTTCCCGGTACTCCGGATCATTTTCATCAAAAAGACAGCCATTCTTATTAAATTTGGTAATAAGATCAAAATGGCCGACAACATCAGCATTTTCCTTTATTACAAAACGCGCAAGCTTCTCAAAATATTCCGCAGCCATTCTGTTCCAGTCACTGTCATATTCTTCCTTTACACACTCAGAAAGCTCCTCGGCAGTATTGTCAATAGCGTAGATTTTATTTTTGCCGTGTATCTGATGAACAGATGCGAGAACATAATCAAAATCATATTCCTTATTCAGCTCGTAATCAGAGTCGAGCTCTATTCCGCAAAGAATCCCGATTTTACCTGCATATTCTCTCTTTAACGAAGCAATCTCTCCGAAATACTTTTCGAGCTTTTCATGCGTCATTGCCCACTCATTAGGAAAATTCATAGGAGAATGACCGGAAAACCCGAGAACAGAAAAGCCTTTTTCTACAGCACTGTCAATCATTTCACGGGCTGTATTTTTACCGTCACAATAATCAGTATGTGTATGACAGTTAGTTTTAAAATTACTCATATTACCGACCTTTTCAAGTAGCAATCCCTGCCGCTAAGCAGGGATTGAAATATTTTATGACTTATTGGGAGTTTTCTTCCACTTTTTCATCTGTTTTTTATGATGCTTCTTTTCCTTGCGCGACATCTGATAGTCAAACTTTCTGCCACTGATTCTGTCATAGAGAGCAGATTCGAGTTTTGCACAGCTTTCATCGTTGCTCTGCGATGCAGCAAGAATAATAAGACCGTTATCCTCGGGAAGGGTTACGACTGAACCCTTGGATGTGTCGATTTCGTACATAAAGAAGTAAATCTGTGAAGCAACATTGTCACCCTGAGGTGAATGTGTATGTGTATACTCGATAGCAAGCTTATCGGTTTTTATGTTTGCTACCTCAGCGAGGTTATAAAGATCCCATTTGCCTATTCTTTCATCAATGGACTGCACCCTGACAGGAACGGACTCGCCGTCTACCTTGAAATCATAAACCTTATCACCGTAAAGTGAAGCACCCACAAAGTAGAACTTATTGCCGTAAACCGTAATCTGCTGTCCGGCACAGATAAGTGCATTATTTCCTTCACCCCAGATGTCTCCTGTTTCAAATTTCACACCTGCACACTCAATTGTCTTGGGCACAAGCTCACCGGGAATGGAAACATTTACAGTGGGAATAGCCGTGGTATCACGGTTATGGTTAAAGGTAACGACATCAATATTATAAGGAAGCTCAACCTTAGAAACAGCAGTCTTCTCTCCTACCTTGCTGTCAGCAAGAGTAAGGGCAAAGGTTTTAACCTCATAAGGATCAAGATCAAATACGAGCTTACCGTCTACAACAGTAGCAGGTCCGATATCCTCTTCCATACCGTTAACTGCCTTCGCTGTAGCAATACCTTTACCGAGGGTAAATTCGACGCCTCTTACCTTCTTATTTGCACCCTCATTAAATCTGACAATAATGCAGTCGTCTGCCTCGGCCTTCTTAATAGCACGGACAATAACATCCTTATCATTGATGGCACCGAAGGAATACTCACTGGCGAGAACACCGGGATGATTGTTTGTAACAAATACGGTAAGCGGCTGATTAAAGAAGCGTGCATTAAGCTGTGTGCCGTTATCATACTCGCCCTTATGAGAATAGATAGCATAGCCGTATCTGTTCAGACCGAAATCCATCATACCCTGTACACTGTCGTGTCTGTAATAATTTTTGGGTGAATGAAGAACGGTAAGTCTGAGAGTCTTTTCATCCTTCATTATCCAACCGTATTTGGAGTCGCTGAAAACAGAGACACCGTAAACACCGGATTTATCGGTTATGTCTGCCCATTTCTGTGCAGGTACCTCATAAAGCTTTTTGTTAGCCTTTTCTCTTTTTATGGCACCGAGGCCAAGGTCAAAGGTCGCCTTTTTGTTGCTGACATTAAAGCAGAAGCCGTTATGTAAGGTTCTCCTGAATTCTCTCCATTCAATTTCGTTGCGCACCGATACATAGGGGCATCCGGCCACAAGTGAAACATAGTATGTAAAGGTGGACTTGCTTACCTTCTGTTCTACCTTCAGAGTGACTCTCACAGGGCCCTTTTCGATAAGAGTGCATTTGCCCTTACCAGCGAATTCCCAGGGATATTTACATACTTCCTTATATCTTAATTCCCATGCGGCATATTCACCGGCACCGTCATATTTGTTAAGCTCAAATCTGATAGGCTTTCTGAGAATTTCAGTATCATCAAGAGTTTTATCCACAATGGATGAAATATCGCCGTCATCGTTAACTGTAACGATGTATTTGAAATTTTCAATAGAACGGCCGGAGCAACGAAGGCCTGTATTGATCCTGCAGGGTACATCGCTTTCAACGACATCGAGAACCTTGAAACCGAGAGCGGGAATGTAGTCAGCCACACTTACGGACATCTTTCCGTCTCTGATATAGTTTACCTGCGAAGGAATTTCTTTTCCGTTTTTATCAAACACACGGACATATTCCTTTTCGCCTGCGTCAATTATAAGATCGACCTCACCCATTCTTCCGTGCTCGACAGTGTTATTGATAACGATAGCCTTGCCCTTAGTCCAGGAAGTATCCATCTTTTTGATAATTTCAGCTGCAGCACCTTCATAAGCATTGGAAAGCTGATTTGCACTCAATACATAATCGTTCCATGAGCGCTGATATACTCTCTCTACAGATGTACCGGTAATATCATCGTGGAAGGTGTGGGCAAGAGTTCTTTTCCAGCCCTTATCGATTTCAGTGCGGGGATACTCAGCTCCTACAAGCGCCTCTGCCGCTACTGCCATACGCTCAGCCATATCCGCAATTTCCTCATTGCGGCGGTTGAGTCTTTTGCTGAATGAACGGGAAATATACGAGCCTACACCGTGGTCAGTCATAAGAAGCTCATTTTCCCACTTAGGAAGCTTTTCGATTTCAGCCTGCGAAAGAGAAGAAATATCATCAAAAAACTCTGTAGGTGACGACGAAAGGACCTTGATTTCAGAGCTGTCATTTTTTCTGATTTCCTCACATACGGTTTTTACAGACTGCTCCTTCGGAGCACCGCCCACATCACCTACACCGTGATATGCATAGGTAACAGGAAGGTCATATTCTTTTATGTTATTATTAAGCTTTTTGGTAAGACCGCTGTTTGTGCGGACCTTTTTAAAGGTAGTGCAGTATGATTTTGCGTTAAGTGATGCGAGAGCGTATTTACCGTTTACACCGTACCAACGGCCGATGTCAAAGGGAATGCCGTAGGCACTGCCCCAGGAAAGCTTCTGTGTTGAAAAGCCCTTGATGCCTGCGTGCTCGATGATAGAAGGAAGTGCCCAACCGAAGCCGAAGCAGTCAGGGAGAAAAATATCGTTGCTCTTTTTACCGAATTTCTTTTCAAAGTATCTGTTACCGTAAAGAATATTTCTGAAAAGAGCCTCAGGTGAAGGAACATTTACATCACCGTTTTCATAGCTGCTTCCCGTAACATTCCATTTGCCCTCTTCGACATACTTTCTGAGCTGCTCAAACTTTTCAGGATAGTATTCCTCCATAAGCTCGTATCTGTATGAGCCCTCGAAGTTAAAGCGGTACTCGGGATACTGCTCGAAATGCTTGAAGTTTTCATCAAGAGTAGCGGGAATACAGACTTTAATAACATGCTCGAAATCCCAGTTCCACACCGTGTCAAGATGAGCCGTCGCAATGGTATAAATTTTTTTGTCCTTATTCATAATGCACCTCATATAAGAGTATTATTTATGCGTTGTCTAACGCCGTTTTACATAATTATTTTCTTGCCGTAGCAAAGATATAGATATTTCCTGCGGCATATAAAACAGCAGCTATGATATTCAGTGTGCCGAGCGTATTCCAGACTGTGTCTCCCAGAGGAGCGACAAAGCCGAGAGAAAGCTGATCAAAGAACATAAAGGCCGATGTGGCACACACGAAAACCAGCAGCACGGCTGAAACGATAAAAATAACAAGCTGAACCACAGAATTTTTAACAAGAGCCTTATCCGTAAGTCCGCCAACTATGTAAGCAACCGCCGCAAGAAAGGCACATACGGGAGCACCTGCAAGAAGGTAAAGTGCGTCCTTTCCTGAATGCTCAATACTGTTTGCTATTTCGGAGACAGGAACATATTTATACAAAAATACACTTACCGCAACCAATAAAAGTGCAAAAACTGCCGTCACCATATATGCCGCACCGCAATTCTGCTTTACATGCTCTTTAGAAACACTGCTCATATTTTCACCTCATCTGATTATTCTCCTATTTTCAGTTTATTTTACCATAAGAGCAATGCATTTTCAACAATTTATGAAATATATTTTTTAAAAAATTATGAAATTATGCCTCACCTTTTTAGGGCGAGGCATAAGATTTATTGGTTATTATCTGCTGTGCTTTCTTCTTCAGTATCCGGGTTCTTTCCGTCATCATCGGACTCGGAAAATTCACCTGTCATAAGCTTAAGGAAGGTTTCACCGTCAATCTTTTCATGCTCAATAAGATATTCCGCTACAACAGTCAGCCTATCGAGATTACCCTCAATTATTCCGTGACATCTGTCATAGGAGCCGAGAATAATTTTCTTTACCTCAGCATCGATATCTGAAGCAATCTGTTCAGAATAGTTTCTCACATTACTGTAATCCTTACCGAGGAATACCTCATGATTGGACGAGCCGTACATAATAGGACCGAGCTCATCACTCATACCGTAACGGGTAACCATACCTCTGGCAATTTCAGTTGCTCTCTCAATATCATTGGAGGCACCTGTGGAAATGTCACCGATTACTACCTTTTCAGCCACACGGCCGCCGAGAAGTACAACAATATCGTCAAGCATATCCGCTCTGGAGCGGTAGCTTTTATCCTCGGAGGGAAGGCTCATAGTAAAGCCGCCTGCCATACCTGTGGGAACAATGGAAATCTGATGAACAGGATCCTGGCCCGGAGTGAAATAAGTGGCGAGAGCGTGACCTGCCTCGTGATAGGCAGTAAGTCTCTTTTCCTTGTCACTCATCTTACGGGATTTCTTTTCGGTACCGACTACACATTTAATGGTAGCTTCCTCTATTTCATTCATAGTGATGGCTTTTTTATTTCTCTTAGCGGCAAGAAGAGCAGCTTCATTAAGGAGATTTTCAAGATCCGCACCCGTAAAGCCTGCAGTAGACTGTGCGATAACCTTAAGCTCAACATCGGGAGCGAGAGGCTTATTCTTTGCGTGTACCTTAAGTATCTCTTCTCTGCCCTTTACATCGGGAACACCTACAGTAAGCTGACGGTCAAATCTGCCCGGTCTCAGAAGAGCAGGATCAAGAATATCAGGTCTGTTTGTAGCGGCAATGATGATAACGCCTTCATTAGCACCGAAGCCGTCCATTTCAATAAGAAGCTGATTAAGCGTCTGCTCTCTTTCGTCGTGACCGCCGCCCATACCGGCACCGCGGTGACGTCCGACTGCATCAATTTCATCGATAAAGAGAATAGACGGAGCATTTTTCTTAGCCTGATCAAAAAGGTCTCTTACTCTGGAAGCACCTACACCGACATACATCTCGACAAAATCAGAACCGGAAATGGAGAAAAACGGAACTTCCGCCTCGCCTGCCACAGCTCTGGCTAAAAGAGTCTTACCTGTACCCGGAGGTCCCACAAGCAGTACACCCTTGGGAATTCTGGCACCTAACTGATTGAACTTTTCGGGAGAGCGTAAAAACTCTACTATTTCCTCAAGCTCTGCCTTTTCCTCATCGGCACCCGCAACATCCTTGAAGGTAGTCTTTCGCTTTTCGTCCTTACCGAGCTTTACTCTTGCCTTGCCGAAGGAAAGAGTGCGGTTATTCTCATTCATTATGTTCTGTCCCATTTTGCGGTAGAAATACATCATGGTCGCTACGAGCATAATACTGAGCAGGAACATCGGGAGCATACTTGCCCACCAGGAGTTGTTAGAGCCTCTGATGTAATCATATTTTATAGGCTGATCAGAAGAAAGATTGTACTCAGTAACATAGTTATGAACATCCTTAAGAAAGATGTCTACATTTGGTACAGTATAATTGACATACTCATCACTGTCTTTAAGTGAGTATTTCAGAGCACCGCTTGAAAGGTTAAGTGCAAACTCATCCACCTCGCCTGTGCGGAACAACTGTACAACCTGATAATACTGAGGTTTTTCGGTTTTATTACCTGCACCGGTAAAATATGCCAAAGAGAGAACCAGAATTACAGGGATGATAATGTAAAGAAGGTTTCCCCATTTCTGGCCTCCCGCATTCACGGGCTTTTTACTGTTATTTTCCAATATATAATCACTCCTTATTTTGAATAGACTTCCGGCTTAAGAATGCCGATAAACGGAAGATTTCTGTAAAACTCATTATAGTCAAGGCCGTAGCCTACAACGAAAGCATCGGGAACGGTTTTTCCTGTATATTTAAGCTTAAGCTTAACATTCGGATCTCTTCTTTCAGGCTTGTCAAGAAGAGAACAGCAGGCAACACTTTTCGGATTTCTTGCCTCGAGAACCATCATCAGCTTTTCCAGAGTTTTACCGCTGTCAAAAATATCCTCGATTACAAGAATATCATATTCTGAAATATCATAGGTAATGTCCTTGGTAATGTTTACAACGCCCGCTGTAGCCGTGCTTGAGCCATAATAGCTTTTTGCAGACATAAAGTCAATCTTACAGGGTACAGTAATCTCCTTCATAAGATCAGACATAAAACAGACAGAGCCCTTCAGCACACATACAAGCAAAAGGTTTTTATCCTTATACTCTTCATTTATCTGACCTGCAATACCTTTAACAATGGCTTTTATATCTTCCTCTGACAGAAGAATTTCCTGAATGTCATTAAGCATAGTTTAGTCATCCTTTTTTATTACATAAATTTTTTTACTGTTTTCATCGGGAATGTAAGATGCGTTTACACCGACACCCTCAACCCATATTATTTTTTCACCGTCACGGAGTACGGCTCTTTTTTCTCTTTCACTGACAGGGATTTTCATCTCATTAAAAAGCTTTTTGAGACTTTTACTGACTCCCCTGCTTTTAAAAACGAATCTGTCGCCCTCTCTCCTGGAGGTCAGAGTAAGCTCACCGCATACCATTTCACCATCAAATGCTCCCTCATATGATGAATTAGCATCCGGAAAAATACTGTAAACGCCGTAAGGGCTTACGGCTTTTCCGAAATCAAAGGAAGTCTGCCATGAGGAAGCCTTTATTTCTTCACTGCCAAGGTATAAAATACCGTCAGAAGCCTTTACATACATATCAGACGAAACATTAACCTTTCCGCTCCCGCTTTCTGTAACAGAATTTACAAGATCGATATGTACATACTGAGGCTGTTTATTCATCCTTTGGCTCAAAAGAATAAGGAGGGCTCTTTTTCTTACTGAGGGATGAGCAGAATTCAAAGCCTCTATGTCGTATCCGGATTCTCTCTCAGCTTCGGAAATAAGCTTTAAAGCTGTCTTTTCGATAAAGTCATTATCCTCACTGAGAACCGCGCAGGCACGGGATATATTTATGACACAGGAAGCATTAACCTTTTCAAAGAACGGAATAATATTGTGTCTGATATAATTACGGGCGTAATCGTCTGTCAGATTTGTACTGTCCGTAGCAAAAGGAATATGCTCCTTTTCACAGTATGCTCTGATTTCCTCAGCGGTACATGAAATGAGAGGTCTTATTATATTCGGCTCTCTCCTGACAGGAATACCGCACAGTCCCTTAGTGCCTGTACCTCGCAAAAGATTATAAACAACTGTTTCCACACTGTCAGAAAGAGAATGTGCCGTTGCTACAGCATCACATCCGGCCTCAGAGAAGCATTCATAGCGGACTTTTCTTCCGCACTCCTCAGTACCGATTCCGAGCTTTTCAGCCAGAGCCGGAACATCCACGGAATGAACTGTCAGCTCAATCCCCTTTTCAAGACAGTAGTCTCTGACAAGCTTTTCATCCCTCAGAGCCTCGTTACCTCTTATGTTATGGTTAATGTGAACAGCTTTAAGGATTATAGGGTATTTATCCTTTAATGAACTTAAAATATGAAGAAGACACATAGAATCCGCTCCGCCGGAGACACCGACAGCTACAGATTTCACACCTTCCAGTAAACGGTATTTTTCAACCGTATCAATAACCTTACATATCATTTCTGATAGTCTCCAGATTTGAGAACAATGTGTAGTCACCGTTCCAGGCAACCTTTACGGTAGTAGTGGGACCGTGACGGTTTTTAGCAATGATAAACTCCGCTTCATTTATTGCCGGTCTTTCCATTTCTGTGGGACCGTCTTCTTTTTCAGTAGCGTAGTATTCATCTCTGTAAAGCATAATAACTATATCGGCGTCCTGCTCGATTGAGCCTGATTCACGCAGGTCGGAAAGCTGAGGCTTATGAGATTTTCCTCTGCCCTCGGTAGAACGGGCAAGCTGAGCAAGAACAACGACAGGAATATTAAGATCCTTGGCCATAAGCTTGAGATTTCGTGTAATTTCGGAAACCTCCTGAACACGGCTTTCTACTCTCGTACCGCTTTTCATAAGCTGCAGATAGTCAACGAAAACAGCATCGACATCGCGCAGTCTTCTGATTCTCGATTTCATTTCCGATACGGTCATATTGGAGGTATCGTCGAAATAAAGCTCACAGTTACTGAGAAGTGCCGTGGCTGTAGCGAGCTTAGCCCACTCATCACCGGAAATATTACCTGTTCTCATTTTTGTGCTTTCGACTCTCGCCTCAGTGGAAAGGACTCTCTGTGCGAGCTGCTCCTTGGTCATTTCGAGAGAGAAGAAAAGCACCTTCTTTTTACCCATCATAGCAGTATTGCGGGCAAGATTCAGCGCAAGGCTGGTTTTACCCATAGCGGGACGGGCACCGATAATAAGAAGGTCAGAGCGGTTAAGACCGGTAATAGCCTTATCTAAATCCGTAAAGCCCGTAGTAAAGCCCTTATACTTATCTCTGTCAGCAGAACTTAATTTTTGGAGCTTATCATAAACCTCATTTACGATGATGTCACCTATCCTCGTCGGTCCCTTTGATACTCGCCCCTGTCTGATATCGTATATCTGCTGCTCGGCAGACTCGAGGAGAGTGTCGGCAGGCTCAGAGGACGATGATGCCTCATCTATAATTCTTTTCGAGACATTGATAAGTGAGCGGATATGATATTTTTCACGGATTATTACGGAATATTCCTCAACATTCTCGGTAGAAGGAACTATCTGGGTGAGCTGAAAAAGATACTGCTTACCGCCCGCATCGTCATAGACCTTTTCCTGCTTAAGCTTTTCAAGTACAATAAGCGGATCTATTTTTCCGCCCAGAGCATCAATCTCCTGCATAACGGTGAAAATTGCCTTATGTTGAGGAAGATAAAAATAATCCGGTTTTACTATAATCAGAACCTGTGTAATACAGGCGGGGTCAATAAGTATAGAGCCTAAAACCGCCTGTTCAGCTTCAAGTGAATAAGGCATATTTATATCATCTGCCGATGAATATGAACCAAAATGTTCTCCTGCCATTATTTTCACCTCTTTTACTTTTTATATCCTTGATTATTCGCCAACCATTACGAAAAGCTTGGCAGAAATACCCTGATAAAGCTTAACCTCAAATTCATAAGTGCCGAACTGCTTGATATCTTCGACAACAATCTTTCTTTTATCTACCTTAATGCCGAAATCTGCGGCAAGCTTTTCTGCTATTTCCTTACTGGTAACAGAACCGAAAAGCTTTCCGTTCTGACCTGCCTTGGCAGTAAGGCGAAGTGTTTTACCTGAAATTTCTTCAGCGTTCTTTTTTGCAGCTGCTGTTTCGGTGGCAATCCTGTATTTTTCAGCCTGCTCACGGTTTTTCAGCTCAGACATATTCTGTGCATTGGCTTCCACTGCGAGGTTTTTCGGAAAAAGAAAGTTTCTGGCATAACCGTCAGATGCATTTACAAGCTGACCCTTTTTTCCTAAACCTTTAACGTCCTGTTTTAATACAACTTTCATTATATTTTACCTCCGTTATAAATTGTCATAATAATCATCAATTGCTCTTTTAAGAGTTTCTTCAGCCATTTCATCAGAAACATCACCAAGCTGACAGGCCGACATAGTCTGATGTCCGCCGCCGCCGAGATTTTCCATAATCAGCTGTACATTTATTTCCCCGTAGGATCTGGCAGATATATTGATTCCTCCGCCCTGACGGAAAACAACAAAGGAAGCCTTGATACCGTCAATATTAAGCATTTCATCAGCCGCCTGAGAGGTAACAAGCCTTATACCCTCAAACTCGTTTTCTACAAAGGATACTGCACAGCTTCTGTATTCCTGAGCCATATCAATGATAGAATTCCTGTTTCTGAAAAGCTCCATATCGTTAGAAAACAGCTTTTTACACTCTACTGTATTGGCACCGCGAGAACGAAGATATGCCGCCGCCTCAAAGGTGCGTACACCTGCTCTGAGGATGAAATTTCGCGTATCAAGCATAATGCCTGAGAGAAGTGCCGTAGCCTCAAAGCGCTTGATGACAGGTTCTGTATCCACATACTGTGCGATTTCAGCCACCATTTCTGAAGCCGAGGAAGAACCGGGAAGATGATAAAACATAACCGTATCTTCCATATATCCGACAGATTTTCTGTGGTGGTCAATAACCATAACCTTTTTAACCTTTTCCACAAGCTCGGGATTTTCAGTGAAGCTCTGCTTATGAGTGTCGGTAATAATAAGAAGGGTATTCTCGGTAATTTCCTCATCAACCTTTGACGGATGAAGAAGTCCTTGTGTGCCTTTTTCTTCCTTAAACAGATCAAGAAGCGGTCCGGCTAAAGTATTTTTATCGTTTATTACTATGTGAACAGGCTTGGAGAAATGCTCGGCTATGCTCATCATACCGATACTGGAGCCGAGTGAATCAAAATCGGAGAACCTGTGTCCCATTATGAGAACATTATCACAGTCAGAAATAATCTCAGCCACAGTTTTTGCGATAAGTCGTGTACGGACCTTGTTTCTCTTTTCAAAGCCTGCAGAAACACCGCCATAGAAAACATATTCAGTGTCTTTCTTTATAGCTACCTGGTCACCGCCGCGGCTCTGTGCCATATCAAGTGCCTGACGGGCGAATTTGTTTGCTTCGATTATATCGTCACTTTTTCCGATACCGATAGAAAGGGAAATATCTGTGCTTTTGCCCTCGTAGGTAAATCTGCGGACATCCTCGAGAATGGAAAATTTGTCACTTATCATACGCTGGAGATTTTTTTCTTCGGCAAAAATAAGCATTCTCGCATTGGAAAACTTTCTGCACAGACATCCGTAGGATGAGGCCCAGTCGTCAATCATCTGCTCTGTGTAGCTGAAAATAGAAGTACAGTCGCTTTCTTTAAAATTCTGATATACCTCATCCGCATTATCGATAACCGTAAGCATAACAGAAGGTCTTGAATCAATATATTTCTTTTCAGTTTCCTTCAGGTCGGTCTGATTAAAGAAATAAATAAGATAAATAATTTCTCCGTCACCGATGTCAATTTCGTTAGTAAAAACCGAAAAATAGTGATTATGGGAATAAACCGAATAACCCCGTCCTTCGAGCATTTCAGAAATGCTTTCCTTTTTAAGAAGCGTCTGAATTCTACTGTCACGGGTTTCCTTTGTTATTCCGAAATCAGAGGCAAAGCTACTGTTAAACCAGATAATTGAGCCGTCATTTTCCACTACAACGCAGGGCACCGTAAGCTTATCAAAGGCCTTGCCGGGACCGAAATTCAGTTCATCATAAACAGTGCTGATTTTACTGAGGAGCCTTGCATTTTTGCGGCTGTGTAAGCTTATCTTGCCTGCCATAAGTGCACAAACAGTGACAAGACCGATAATACCCGCGTTTCTGTCATAAAACAGGACAGCACCGAAAAAGATGATTCCCGACAGAAAAGATATTAAAGACACATCATAGGCTTTCCATAATTTTTTCATCTTTTAAATCTCCATAAGAATGGGTAAAATCATCGGACTGCGCTTCGTTCTTTCATACATAAGTCTCGAAATATCGTCACGGATTCTGCCTTTAATGGCGCCCCAATCTCTTATATTTTTATCATAACAACGCATAAGCGTTTCATAGGCTGTATCCCTTGCATCGGTAATGAGCTCTTCGGATTCTTTCACGAATACAAAGCCTCTCGATACTACCTCAGGTCCCGATACAAGCTCACCTGTAACACCGTCGAGGGTGGCGACAACAATTATTATGCCGTCCTCAGCAAGATGCTTTCTGTCGCGCAGAACAACTGAACCGACATCGCCTACACCTGAGCCGTCAACAAATATTTTGCCGGCAGGAACATTTGATACAGTCCTGATATATTCATCACATACCTCTACCTGCGTTCCGTTATCTGCGAGAATGATATTCTTTTTATCAATACCGATAGATGTGGCAAGCTCTGCGTGCTTCTGAATATGCTTCTGCTCACCGTGAACAGGGATAAAATACTTAGGCTTAACTATGCTGAGCATAAGCTTAAGCTCCTCACGGCAGGCGTGTCCGGAAACATGCACATCGTACATTTTTTCATAAACAACCTCAGCACCGAGCTTCATCAGCTCATTTACGACTCTGCCTACGGTTTTTTCGTTACCCGGAATCGGTGTAGCGGAAATAATGACATAATCGTTCGGCCCGATAGCCACCTTTCTGTGGTCAGAAAGCGCCATTCGTGTAAGAGCAGACATAGGCTCACCCTGACTGCCCGTAGTGATAAGAACGACCTGATCATCAGAGTAACGGTTAATCATATCGAGCTTAATCAGAATTCCGTCAGGCACCTTAAGGTATCCGAGCTCAGCACTGATAGCGACGACATTTTCAAGACTTCTGCCTGAAAGGGCGACCTTTCTGCCGAAGCGCTCAGCCACATTGATTATCTGCTGTACACGGTGGATATTGGACGCGAAGGTGGCGACAATAATTCTTCTTTTCTGTGCCTTTCTGAAAAGGAGCTCAAAGGAATCTCCTACTTTTCTTTCGCTTTCCGTATATCCGGGTCTTTCAGCATTGGTGGAATCGGCCATCATGCAGAGAACGCCTTCCTTACCAAGCTCCGAAAAACGGGAAATATCAATCATACCGCCATCGATAGGCGTAGAGTCGATTTTAAAGTCACCTGTGTGAACTACGGTTCCGCCCTCGCATTTGATGGCAAAGCCGACAGCATCGGGAATGGAATGATTGACATGAATGAACTCTACAGTAAAGCCTCCGACGGTTACGCTGTCACCTGCTTTTACCACATTAAGCTTTGCTGAGCTGTAAAGTCCGTGCTCCTTAAGCTTACATTCGATAAGTCCGTTAGTCAGACGGGTGCTGTAAACCGGAACATTGACATTTCTCAAAAGATAAGCGAGAGAACCGATGTGATCCTCATGTCCGTGGGTGATGAAAATGCCTCTGACTTTATCGGCATTTTTTTCGATGTAGGAAAAATCGGGAATTACGAGATCGATACCCGGCATATCCTCATCGGGGAAAGCGAGACCGCAGTCAACGAGAATAATATCATTTTTATACTCAAAAAGTGTAATATTTTTTCCTACCTCATTGAGTCCGCCGAGAAAAGCTATTCTGATGGGACCTGCTTTTTTCTTTGCTTTACCAGAATTAGAATTCCCGCGCTTTACCGGTGCCTCATCAGGGCTTTTTTTCTTTTTAAAGTTAAGAGGTTTATTGGATTTATTTTTTCCTGCTGTGTTTTTAGCATTTCCTTGCTGTTTCTGACTCTGCTTCGCAGGCTGGGTATTTTTATCATTCTTCTTATTATTCTGACTGCTTTTCTGATTATTGTTCAGTTTTTGTTTCTTTTCACTCATTTAAACTGAATTCCTCCTTTTCTGAGTTTTTAAATATATATCCGTCCTGAAAATCGAAATTGACTATAACTGCCCATAATAATGCATTATAAGATATAATACTATTTTTTCTTTTCTATGTCAAGGAATTAGCGATTTTTTAAATTCATTTTAAAAAGCAGGTTAAATCCGTCTTGACAAACTGTATAAAAAGAAAGTAAAATACAGTAAAGTGTTTTGAAAGGAAGTTTTCACATGAATATCTCTACTTTATTCACTATGATAAAAAAATTCCTTTTTCGCGTACGAAGCAGATTTTTTACCGAGTATACAATTATGCATCTGTACCCCTCAATATATAAAAAGTATTCGAAAGAGCCTGTGGATAAAAACAAGGTCATTTTTATTGAGTCGCGTTTAGACAAGCTTTCAAACAGCTTTCAGCTGCTATATCAGACTCTGAGCGAAGAAACCGATTATAATCTTAAGGTACATTTTTTAAGAAAAACCTTTGTATCAGATAAAGAATACAGAAATAACTGCAAAGAGCTTATCAGAGATATGGCGACTGCAGGATATATTTTTATGGATGAGGCTACACACATTCTGGCTAAAATAAAGCTAAGAGACGAATCTCAGCTCATTCAGCTGTGGCATGGCTGCGGCGCCTTTAAAAAATTCGGCTACAGCGTAACAGACGGTAAATTCGGTGCATCGCACAGAGCCAAAACAAGATATCCTGTCCACACTAACTATTCACTGGTGACAGTAAGCAGCGAGGAAGTAATTCCCCACTTTGAGGATGCAATGAATCTCAGAGGTAAAGACACTGTACGAGCCGTCGGCATAAGCAGAACAGATATTTTTTATGACAGAAACTTTATTGAAAATGCTTACAAAAAGCTTTATTCTGTTCTTCCGCAGTCAAAAAATAAAAAGGTGATCCTCTACGCACCTACCTTCAGAGGTAATGTTGAAAGTGCCTGCGCACCGGACCGTCTTGACACGGCAAAAATGTCAGAAGCACTCGGTGACAGATATGTTCTCCTGATAAAGCAGCATCCTCTGGTCAGAAGCTCTCC
>JAFSDF010000030.1 GCA_017436375.1 Clostridia bacterium
ATTATCGAAATCGTGCATAAGAGCCGAGGAAATCTTCTGACGGAACAAATCTATATAGTAATCGGCACCTCTGTAAGAAGGCTTTTCAGTTTCAAGTTTCTCTATTGAGTAAGCCCCAAGATAAATTCCGCAGGATTTGAAATTATAACGGGTAGAATCGGAATATGTACCGATTTTGTAAACAGTTCCGCTGAAATTGACAGCATCGCCTATTTCCAGCTCCGAAGGATTGATTCCGTCATAGGTCTCCGAAAAGGAAAGACGCATTTTGGTTTTCACCTTACTATCACCGATAGTTTCTGTTTTTATAACACAATAATAACGGCAGTTTTCCCGGGAAAATGTCGGCCTCTCGGCTATCACACCGCTGACGGGAACACCGTCACCTGTGTGAGCTATAGTCTTTTCGTAATTATTCTGAAAACCGAAAAATAACAGACAGGCCACAACTATCCCACAGAAAACTGTAGGGACTGTTAAGGTCTGTCTTGACTTTTTAAATATCAAAGAAAGGATGAAAAGAACTGCCCCGAGCGAAAGAAGGCTCACAGAAACAGCCGTGCTCTCAAAAAGATTAAGACACAGCAGCACCGTAAACAGTGTGAAACCGAAGCACGCAAGGGGCCTTTTCATAGCTTATCAGTCGTGGAAGAATAAGGGAAGCTTTTCCAGGAAAATAATGTCATCTCTGTCGGCGGCATCACCCTCGGCGAGAATGGCGGCCTTACCCACTATATCCACATCAAACTGCTCAAGAAGCTTTTCCACAGCAAGAAGGGATTCGCCTGTACTGATAACATCATCGAGAACAAGCACTCTTTTGCCTCTCATTTTTTCGCCCTCGAGGCCATCAAGGAAAAGTGTCTGCACCTTATCGGTAGTAATTGAACGGACATTTACAGAAACAGGGCTCTGCATATAAAGCTTGGCACCCTTACGGCAGATGAAGTAGGGCTTGCCGCTCTGTCTTGCCATTTCGTGCGCCAGAGGAATAGCCTTTGCCTCAGGTGCTACGATGAAGTCAAATTCGGGGCATTTTTTCAGAAGCTCTGTGGCAGAGGCAACAGTTATTTCGACATCACCGAAAATTACAAAGCCTGCTATATCAAGCTTATCGTTTACCTTACAGACAGGAAGCTCTCTCTCGAGACCTGCAATAGTCATTTTATAAGTAGCCATAATTTAACACTCCTTTTAAATAATCAAATCCTTAGCCTGCAGGCCATGTGAACTGTCTTCCGCCCATAAGGTGGAAGTGAAGGTGCTTGACGGTCTGACCGCCGTGCTCACCGCAGTTATTTACGATTCTGTAGCCATTGTCAAGACCTAACTCTTTACCGAGCTTAGCGGCTACCTCAAAGATATGTGAGATAACAGCGCTGTTTTCCTCAGTGATTTCAGCACAGGAGGAAATGTGCTCTTTAGGAATGATGAGAATGTGAACGGGTGCCTGAGGCTCAAGATCATAGAAAGCAAGCACGCTTTCATCCTCATAGGCCTTCTTTGAGGGAATTTCACCCTTTGCGATTTTACAGAAAATACAATCCATAGTTTTTTCTCCTTTTATTGTTATTTCCCGTCCCCCGTCAGGAGGACAGGAGTAAAATTTATTTGAGCATAGCAGAAAGAACCTCTGCGGCACTCTTTACCGCTTCGGGAAGAAGTGCAACATCCTTGGCACCTGCCATAGCGCTGTCGGGCTTTCCGCCGCCGTTACCGCCTGCCTTTTTGGCGATTTCGCGGGCAAGATTACCTGCGTGGGCACCCTTAGCTACTGCATCCTTGCCGCAGCAGGTGCAAATATTACCTGTACCCTTAGCCTTCTGTACGCCTGCGATGATGCCTACATAGTTGTCGCCCTTGCTCTTTACGAGGTCACACATATTACGAAGCTCGTCGGGAGTGGTGTCATCAAGGAAAGCTGTAACAAGCATCACACCGCCGATTTCCTGAGCATTACCGAGCATAGATTCGGTTTTTATATTGGCGAGAACGCCTGAAAGCTTTTCGATTTCCTTTTCCTTAGCCTTGAGGTCAGCCATAACTGACGCTGCCTTTGCGGCAATATCATTGGGGTTGGGTGCTTTGATAGCGACTGCCGTATCACGGATAAGAGCATTTTTACCGTCAATGTAGGTCATAACATTCATACCTGTTACAGCCTCTATTCTGCGCACACCCGATGCAACTGATGACTCTGAAACGATTTTGAAAAGACCGATGTTACCTGTGTTTTCCACATGGGTACCGCCGCAAAGCTCTGTAGAGAAATCTCCGGCCTTGACGACTCTTACCACATCACCGTATTTTTCACCGAAGAGAGCCATAGCACCCATAGCCTTGGCTTCATCGATGGGCATTTCTTTTATGAGCATAGAAACGGAAGAAAGAATTTCTTCATTTACCATAGCCTCTACAGCCTTAAGCTCCTCTGCAGTCACAGCGGCGAAATGAGTGAAGTCAAAGCGAAGAACATCACTGTTTACCAGCTGTCCTGCCTGCTCGACATGGGTACCGAGCACCCTTCTGAGGGCAGCCTGAAGAAGATGTGCGGCTGTATGGTTTCTCATAGTGGCTTTTCTCTTACCTTCATCGTAAACAGCCTCTGCAGTGTCACCGACCTTTATCGCATCACCTGAAAGCACACCCTGATGAAGAATAACACCGTCGGCATCCTTTGTGGTATTGGTAACTGCGAAGGTGCTCTCACCGATCCTGATTACACCGCTGTCACCTGCCTGACCGCCGCTTTCAGCATAGAAGGAGGTTCTGTCGAGAACGAGTGTTGCTTCCGTACCGTCTTCTATGAAATCCTTTCTTTCGCCATCAGCTATGATAGCAAGAACGGAACAAGCTACATTGTTTTCAGTATAGCCCTTAAATTCTGTGGCGGAAATATCCTTGAGAGATACACCGGTATTTCTCCAGTCAGACTCTGCGGTCGCTCCTCTGCCGCTCTTTGCCTTCTGTCTTGCCTCTTCGACAAGCTTTCTGAAGGCTTCTTCATCGACAGTCATATTCTTTTCCTCGGCGATTTCCTTGGTAAGATCAATGGGGAAGCCGTAGGTATCCTGAAGCTTGAAGGCATCCTCACCTGAAAGCACTCCGCCTTCGGTTTTTGCCATCATTTCATTAAGGAGACCGAGACCTGAGTCAATGGTCTTATAGAAGCTTTCCTCCTCCATGGAGATAACCTTTTTAATATAATCCTTCTTTTCCACAAGCTCAGGGTATGCATTGGCATTTTCTGCGATTACTGTTTCGCAGACCTCAGCAAGGAAAGGTCTGTCAATACCGATAAGTCTGCCGTGACGGGCGGCTCTGCGGAGAAGACGGCGAAGAACATAGCCTCTGCCGCTGTTGGAAGGAAGAACACCGTCACCTACCATAAAGGTAGTACTGCGGATATGGTCAGTGATAACGCGGAGAGAAATATCCTTTTTCTCGTCATCATG
>JAFSDF010000031.1 GCA_017436375.1 Clostridia bacterium
ATCGCAGGTATCGGCGGTCTCACCCTTTCCTTCGGTAACATTACCATCACATCCATCGCCTGTGCTCTTATTCTCGGTGTAATAACCAACATCATTCTTGGTAAGAAGAAGGCATAAAATACTTTAAAACCAAGATAAACAAGAAGCTCCCTTACACTGATAAAACGGTGTAAGGGAGTCATTTTTTTGCTGTGTAGTTTTTTATTATAAGATGTATGCTCTCTTTTTCTTCTGCTGACAGATTACGGTAGGTGTCAATGAGGGCGGCTTCGTCGGTGTTAAGGTCGTAGGGTGAGACAGGCTCGATTTTACGGTTAATGTCACTGTGACCGATAAGGTAGTCCACGGAGGTGCCGAAAAAATCTGCCATAGCTTTGAGCATATCTATGTCAGGCTCACACCATTGGGTTTCATATTTATATATAGACTGCTGACTCAGACCCAAAGCATCGGCTAATTTTTGCTGACTCAGGCCCTTTTCCGTTCGCAGTGCTTTAAGGTTTTCTACCATATAATCACCTCACATTCTATAGTATAGCAAAAAACATCTTTCATAAATGATAACAACTTTTAGTTTTTTAGTAAAAAACCAAAATGGTTTTATTGACAACAACTCATAGTTGTTATATAATACAACTGAAAGTTGTAACGAGACGATTTCACAACTATATTATTTAAGGAGGATAAATCAAATGAAAAAAGATTTAAAGAAGGGGCTTATGCTTATTATGGCAGTAGTCGCTTTGAGCGTGTGCTTCGTTTTCGGAGTTAGTGCCGAGGAGCAGTATACGGAGGGTTATTATACTTATACCGTTACAGGTGGAGAAGCTACAATTATTGATGTGTATGAAAGCATCAGCGGGGATGTTGTTATACCTGATACGCTTGGTGGGTATGAGGTTGCGGTGATAGGTCCGCATGCATTTCACAATATTAAAAATATTACAAGTGTAATGATTCCTGACAGTGTAATATCAATTAAAAATAGTGCTTTTTCCGGTTGTGACGGTTTGAAGGAAATATATATTCCTGAAAATGTAAAAGCGATTGAAAGCGGTGCATTTTCTTTTTGTAAAAATTTACAAAAAATAACAGTGAATTCTGACAATGAAAGTTATGTGAATGATGAATTCGGTGCATTGTTTGATAAGAATATGACTGAAATTATTCAGTATCCTATAGGAAGTGAAAACTCAGAATATTCGATACCCTACGGTGTGGAAAAAATTTGCAGTGCTGTGTTTCTTGGCGCTGTCAATCTGACTGATGTTGTAATACCTGATACAGTGGAAATAGTAGGTTCATCGGCCTTTTCGCAGACTAAATTGCTCACGCTTATATTGCCGGAAGGTATTACGGAAATAGGTGAGGGAGCTTTCTCCTATTCGGAGATAAGAGAGCTTGTAATTCCTGATAGTGTCAGAAGTATAGGCTATAATGCGTTTTGGGGTACTAATTTGTCAAAAATTTTTATTCCTGAAAATGTAGAATATATAGGCCAAGGTGCCTTATTTACAGATGACATTGAAAGAATTGAGGTTGATAAAAACAACGTACACTATTCCAGCGACGAAAAGGGTGTTCTGTTTGACAAAAACAAAACGAAACTGATTCAATATCCTTCCAATATCAATTTATCTGAGTATACAATTCCCGACAGTGTTGTTAAAATTGGTTATCAAGCTTTTTCTGGTTGCTGTTTAACAAGCATTTCCCTTCCTGAAAAAGTAAGTGATATAGAAGGTTTTGCTTTTGAAGGAAGTGAATTGACAGAGGTAATAATGGATAAAAACATTAAATACATAGGCGAAATGGCATTTGTCAGTTGTTATGATTTAAAAAACATTTATTATAGAGGCAGCGAGAGTCAATGGAATGAAATAGAGGATGAATCAAAATACATATTAGAGGAAGTAGCAAAACACTACAACTACAATCCTGATATTCCGCATTATTTCAATATATCATCGACTGCAACTTGTACGGAGGACGGACTGACTGTGCATACTTGTTGGTGTGGGGCAAAGTACACGGAATTTCTTCCGATGTTAAATCATAAAAACGCTTATGCTACAAGTGAACAGAAGGCAAACTGTGTTGAGGACGGATATACTGAAGGTGTATTTTGTCCCGATTGTAAAAAATATATAAACGGACACAGTACAATTCCTGCCAAAGGACATACAGATAATAACGCTGACGGCTACTGCGATAACTGCGGTGCTGAAACAGCAAAGGCTTGCTCCTGTAACTGTCATAAGGGCGGATTTATGGGCTTTATATGGAAAATACTGCGCTTCTTCCAGAAGCTTTTTAAAACAAATCAGTATTGCGCCTGCGGCGTAGCACACTATTAATCCTGTTAAATAATTATTTCAAGAGGGCATAACAGCCCTCTTGATTGCTTTAAAACAGGGTTTAATTAAAATATGTGTAAAAAACGACAAATTTTGTGCGGAAATTTCTTGACTTTAGCACAGTAAAGTTATATAATGTTTTTTAATATTCATAAATATAATGGATATATGGAATTATTTTAAGAGGTGTTTTTTTATGAATCGTGTATTCAATTTTTCAGCAGGTCCTTCTATGCTTCCTGTTTCAGTGCTCGAAAAGGCAGCTTCTGAAATGCTCTGCTACGAGGATTCGGGTATGTCCGTAATGGAAATGAGCCACCGCAGTCCGGTTTACGATAAAATTATCAAGGATGCAGAGGCACTTCTCCGTGAGATTATGGAAATCCCTGACAATTATAAGGTTCTCTTTTTACAGGGCGGTGCTTCTACACAGTTTGCCGCTGTACCCCTTAACCTTATGAATAAAAATAAAAAGGCTGACTACATCCTTTCAGGTCAGTTCTCCACCAAGGCATATAAGGAGGCACAGAAGTACGGTGATGTTGTCGCCGCCGCATCCTCAAAGGAGGAAAACTTCTCACGCATTCCCGAAACTACAAGAGAGTCCTTCCGTGCAGATGCAGACTATGTACATATCTGCTTCAACAATACCATCTACGGCACAAAGTACAGCTATATCCCCGACACAGGTGATATCCCTCTCGTAGCTGATATGTCCTCCTGCATCATTTCCGAGCCTGTGGATGTAAGCAAGTTCGGTATGATTTATGCCGGCGC
>JAFSDF010000032.1 GCA_017436375.1 Clostridia bacterium
ACTGCGGTGATGTTATTAACTTTAAGACCTATTCCAAGAGCTTTAAGAACAAGAAAAGGATTCTTAACCCCGAAGAGAATTGGAAGGTTTTTAAGGGCGTACACGAGCCCATAATTGACAGAGACACATTTGAAACGGTACAGAAAATGAAGGCAAAAGCAAAACGCAGAGCACCGAATCCAAAGCACGCTGAAAAGAATATGTTCTGCGGATTGCTATACTGTGCCGATTGCGGAAGTCCCTTATGGTTCAATGTCAATCACCCGAATACTGACATCAAGTATTTCATGTGTTCCAACTACAAAGGCCGCAGAGGCACTTGTGAAGGCACACATTATGTCAGAGCAGACTCTTTAGAGCAGATTGTGATGCTTGAACTTAGAAGTCTTGCAAGTTTTCTCTTCGAGGATGAGGAAGCTTTTGCCGATATTCTTGAAGCCAAGACAAACAAAAACATCATCAATCAGCAAAAGTTTCTTGAAGGTAGCATTGATAAAGCAACAGCAAGAACAAAAGAGATTGCAGTGATGTACGAGAAACTTTTCGAGAAGCATATCAATGGAATTGTCAATGAGGAAAGCTTTATGCAGCTCTCTCAAAAATATGAAGCGGAGCGTGATGAGCTAAAAGTTAAAATCAGACAGTTCAGAGATGAGCTATCTGAAATTGAAAATCTTCGTACAAGCAAAGAGCAATTTACAATTGCTATTCGTAAGTTTATGCAGATGGAAACTCTTACACCTGCACTCTTGAATGAACTGATAGAAAAGATTGAAGTCCATTCCATTGAGGGTAAAGGTAAGAACAAAACGCAGAAAATCATAATCCATTATCGCTTTGTCGGGGTGATTGATAATCCTGTTAAAGAGGAAAACATCATCCTTGAAGCAAGGCAAGGCGTTGCCGTTGAGTATTTAACGGCATAACAAAAAAGAGCAGGCTAAAACCTGCTCGATACATAACAAATTATATCAAATTTAACTATGAGGAAATGTAAAAGAAAAAGAAAAGTGAGTGTTCACTTGTGTTATGAACACTCACTATGGTCCGAGTGACAGGACTTGAACCTGCGGCCTCTTGACCCCCAGTCAAGCGCGCTACCAAGCTGCGCCACACCCGGATGTAGCTGTGCTTTTCACACAGCCTCATTATTATATACATTCCATATATGAATGTCAATAGTTTTTTGGAAAAAAATCGCAAAAATTATACTTTTTTTATGTTTTTTCTTTTAACTCTGTAATCATCACCTATTACGAAAAGCATCGCCATAATAATCATAAGAACGGAAAGCATCAAGGATCCGGATGTATCCCCTGCCGCGGGTCTGTTACCGAGTGCAAAGGTTTCCTTCGCTACGGGAAATATTTTTAAAAGAAGACTGCATACAACCGCTGATAGCCCAGAATTGATGATTCTACCGGCAAGAAAATACTTATATCCGATTCCGGAATTTTTCACCTGACCTATAATCTGCAAATGTCCGCAAAAGCCCGTAAAGCCTATCACAGAAGCTATTATAGGCGCAGAAAAATTTTCGGAGGCAACCACACATCCGTTAGTTATTTCCGATGTGCATAAAATGAAGGTTTTCATTCCCTCCGGGAGATTCATATTTAATGTAAGCTCATTAAGGCAAGAGAAGGCCACAACCCAGGCACATATAGCAAAAATTGACTTTGAGCTTTTTACCACTGCTTGTTCTATGCTGCTTGTGCTGTAAGCTTCTGTTTCAGGACGAGCTGTTTGCTTTATGTATGTTTCGCTTTCTGATGTGAAAAAACGGGTAGCAAAGCCCAAAACAAGAGAAGAAATTATAAGGCTCACATAAATAAGTATGCCTGTTTTTTCTGAGCCGAGCATAGCAACTCCTACAGCAGAAATAACAAATGCTGGTCCCGGGTTTACACAAAAGCAAATCATCCGTGCGTACTGTTCCTTGGATATAATTCCTTTTCGATAAAGTTCTTCGGACATTTTTGCACCGATGGGAAGACCGCCTATCATAGAAAACAGTATAACAGGCAGAGTGCTTCCCGGCAAACGAAATACAAAGCGGCTTATCCTGTCAAAAGCAGATGCCATAAATCCGGATATTTCATAAGAAAGATAAATATTAGTCAGAATCATAAACGGATAAAGAGACGGTATAAGACTTTCAAGACATATTTTCATTCCGTTTTTAACACCCGCCATAGAGTATGAAGGGAATTTCAGCAGTAAGAACACCATAATAAAGGTAACAAAAGTACACAAAAAATATCTGACTATAAAGAGACGGATTTTTTTCGATTTATCAAAAAAAGTATTTTCTTTCACAGCTCTCATAGTAACACCTCAGTATATATTTATTCATCAGCAGAATTTTTTATTATATAACATATTTTTTCATCATAAGTATTATTAGACTGAATGGAAGAGTGTGATTTTATGATAAAAAAAGTTAAACGGCAGCTCGAAGACATTTCACCACTGGAAACTTCAGAGCTGCTTATTCCCCATATCGATCTTTGCTCAAACAGAGAGGCTAATATAGAAGGCTGTGCGGGCATAATAGAATATAACAGCTCCCTGGTGAGAATTAACTGTAAAAAACTGATAGTCAAAGTCACAGGCACTGAGCTCACAATCAGAGCCGATAACGCTGACCGCATCAGTATTTACGGGAACATTATTTCTCTTGATTTCACAGGTGCATAATTATGATGAAATACACAGTAAAATTACTCAGATATCTGAAAGGATATGTGCACATCCGTGCCGAAGGCGGATTTCCCGAGAGATTTCTTAACCTGTGCTATTCACGCAGAATTAATCTGTGGGATATTTGTCTGCGTGATAATGTGCTTAGCTTCTGTATAAGCAGAAGCCACTTTCTTAAGCTTCGCTCACCTGCACGCAAATCAGGTGTAAGCCTCACCATAGTAAAAAAGACAGGTCTTGTTTACAGATACAGAAAATATAACAAACGAATCGGTCTGGCTACAGGTGTACTGCTGTTTCTCACTGTTCATCTTATTTTGAGTATGTTTGTATGGTGTGTAGATGTTCAGGGCAATAATACACTCAGCAAAAGCAGTATAATACAGCAGGCAGAAAAATACGGACTGCATCCCGGCACATTCAAAAAAAGCTTTGATGAAATCAAGGCCGCCCGTAATATCGCCACCGATTACGCAGGTAAAATCAGCTGGCTCTCCGTTAACATCAAAGGCAGTATGGCCGTTCTGGAGCTGCGGGAGGATAACAGAATAATAGGAGAAACAGAAAACCGCCCTCCCTGCAATATCGTGGCAGATTTCGACGGAGTAATAATTTCAGCGCAGACCTTTTACGGTGACTGTATGATTCAGAAGGGCAACGGAGTAAAAAAAGGAGATCTGCTTATAAACGGAGCAATAATAAATGAGGATATGTCTACTACCTTTTATGCTGCAAAAGGAAAAATTACGGCACTTCACAATAAGGAAATTGAGCTTTCTGAAAGTAGTATAAAGGAAACAGACGGACTGAAAATTATTGATGAGAAATATAAAATCAGCATTTTCGGGCTGAATATTCCCCTAAAGATAAACAAAGGAAACGACGGAGTTCTGCTTTTTAGCGAAAGAAAAACTCTGAACATAAACGGATACAATCTGCCCTTTTATATAGAAAAAACAGTAATGTGTACTAAAGAAAAGCTTCAGACAGAAAGCAACGCAATGAATGCCCTTGAAAAATTTCAGCACGGCATTTACACTTTGAATTCCAATTCGACAGTAGCTGAAAAGGATGAGCATATTTCGAGAATAAAGGATAGCCTGATATTCACCGGGAATTATAATTTAATAGATTTTATAGGTGAAGAAAAGCCAATTTTGTCCGAAAAATAAAAATAATTATACAAAAATTTCCGCAAAACTATTCACTTTTTTGAAAATATGTGATAAAATTTTGTGTGAATATAGATTTTGATATTAATTGAGGTGCAAAATTTGTTCGAGCAGACATTCAGCATAGACAGAATGGAACAGGCGGTTACTCTGTTCGGTTCCTTTGATGAAAACATCAAGCTTATAGAAAAAGAATTTTCTGTCGCCATCATCTGTCGCGGCAGTGAAATAAAAATACAGGGTGATGAGGAAAATGTCGACAGGGCAAAAAGAGTAATTAAAAACCTCCTCTACCTTATCAATAAGGGCGAAGCGATAAACGAGCAGAACATCCGTTATGTTATCGCTATGGTAAGGGACGGAAACGACGACAAGCTCCGCACTCTCAGTTCAGACTGTATCTGCATCAGCGCCAAGGGTAAGCCCATCAAGCCGAAAACCCTGGGTCAGAAAAAATATGTGGATGCCATAAAAAATAACACGGTGGTTATCGGTGTCGGCCCCGCAGGTACGGGTAAGACCTACCTCGCCGTAGCATTGGCCGTAAGCGCCTTCAGAGCTAAAGAAGTAAACAGAATCATACTCACCCGCCCCGCTGTAGAAGCAGGCGAAAAGCTTGGTTTTCTGCCCGGCGATCTCCAGTCAAAGGTAGATCCCTATCTCAGACCGCTTTACGATGCTCTTTTTGATATGCTCGGCCCTGAAAGCTTCCAGAAATATCAGGAAAGAGGCAATATCGAGGTAGCACCTCTGGCTTATATGCGAGGCAGAACTCTCGATGACAGCTTCATTATTCTCGATGAAGCACAGAACACCACTCCCGAACAGATGAAAATGTTCCTTACCCGTCTCGGCTTCGGTTCTAAGATAGTAGTAACCGGTGATATTACACAGATAGATCTTCCCGACGGAAAAAGGTCAGGTCTGGTTGATGTGATAAAAATTCTGAAAAATGTGGATGACATCGAAACCATCCGATTCTCAGAAAAAGATGTGGTCAGACATAAGCTTGTGCAGGATATTATCAAAGCTTACACAAAATACGAGGAGAGTAGAAAGAAATGAAAGACAAAATCAAGGTAATCATTACTAACGGTCAGAATACAGTGCGTATTCCCACCGGCGTGCGTATGCTCATACGCCGCTGCTGTAATGCTGTTCTGGTCAATGAATGCTTCAAGGGCTCCGCAGAAATCAGCGTGACAATCGTGGATGATGTTTCCATTCATGAGCTTAATCTCAAGCACAGAGGCATAGACAGACCTACGGATGTTCTCTCTTTCCCTTTAGGCGTAGACGGTGTTTATGACATCAATAACGATACAGGAGCCAGAATGCTCGGCGATATCGTAATTTCCATCGAGCACGCATACAAGCAGGCAGAGCTTTACGGGCACAGTCTTGACAGAGAAATTGCCTTTCTGACCGTACATTCAATGCTGCATCTTTTAGGCTATGACCACGAGCCGGGCGGTCTTGAATTAGTCCGTATGAGAGAAAAGGAAGAAGCTGTTCTCACTCAGCTCGGTCTGGTCAGAAGCGGAAGCTACTATACTACAGAAAACTGATATGGATGAAATAAAAAGACTGTTAAAAAGCTTTTCTTATGCCGCAAGCGGTGTGCTTCACTGCATAAAAAAAGAGCGTAATCTCAGAATACATCTGACCTTCCTTACTTATATGTTCGCCATTCTCCTTTCTACGGATTGGTTCGTACTGAGCAGAACAGACTACGCTGTTTTAGTAGTAATTTCCGCCCTCGTGATAAGCACGGAAATCATCAATACTGCCGTAGAAAATGCAGTAAATTTAGCATCGGAGGAACACACCGAATACGGCAGAATTGCTAAGGATGCCGCCGCAGGGGCTGTGCTTGTCGCCGCGATATTCGCCATAATTACAGGACTCGTTATTATGCTGCAGCCCGCAGCCTTTAAGGCTATGTTTGCCTATTTCATCAGCAATCCTGTTATGCTCGTGATTTTTCTGGCGAGTCTCATTCCTGCATTCTTATTCATATTCGGCGGTAATCCCTTCTCAAAAGGTAAAAAGAAATGAACGATATTTTTTCACGCACAGAAATGTTAATAGGAAAGGATGCTCTTTCCCGCCTTAAAGACTGCCGTGTGGCAGTCTTTGGTATTGGCGGAGTCGGAGGTTATGTGGCTGAGGCACTGGCACGCTCGGGCGTGGGTGCTCTCGATCTTTTCGATAACGATACCGTCTCTCTGTCCAATATCAACCGTCAGATTTTTGCTCTCCATTCTACAGTTGGAAAACTGAAAACAGCCGTGGCTCACGAAAGGCTAAAGGACATCAATCCCGAAATAAAAATCAGAGAGCATAACCTTTTCGTTCTGCCCTCAAATATCGGTGAAATCGATTTCTCGGTTTACGATTATGTTATCGATGCTATCGACACTGTTTCCGGCAAGATAGCCATAATCGAAAAAGCAACTAAAGAAAAAATACACGTAATCTCATCAATGGGTACCGGAAATAAAACCGATCCGACAAGGTTTCAGATTACGGATATTTATAAAACATCTGTCTGCCCTCTTGCCAGGGTAATGAGATATGAAATGAAGAAAAGAGGCATAAAAAAATTAAAGGTACTCTTTTCACCCGAGGAGCCGAAAAAGCCCTCCCCTACCGCAGACGGAAGTAAGCCCGTCCCTGCCTCTATTGCCTTTGTGCCTCCTGTGGCAGGACTTATAATAGCGGGTGAAGTTATCAAGGATTTAATAAAAAAGGATGATAAATTATGTCAATAAAAAACGTTACTTTGCCCAATTATACAAAAAAAGAAGAATTTCTTAACGGTGTATCTCACGGTATCGGAGTCATTATCGGTCTGATATCATTAGTTTATTTCTTTTTAAATGTATCTGAAAAAAATTCATTGATAGGTACAACGGTATTTTCCGTAAGCGTAATTGCACTGTATTTTGTTTCCGCTGCATACCATTCGGTAACAAATGAAAAAGTAAAAAAAGTTTTCAGACTTATCGACCACTCATCAATTTATATTCTGATTTCAGGCACAATCATAGCAATATGCTTCATTTGTCTGTGTGACAAGGCACCTGCCGTTACAGTCGGTGCTACTGCAGTTTGTACTTTATTGAGCGCTATAGGAATAATCCTAACATTTATTGACCATGAAAAATATAAAAACGTACAGTTGATTTTATATCTCGTTATCGGTTGGGGTGCTGCTTTGCTTGCTTTCCCCTTGTTTAAATATTCGGAAAATCCGGTTTCTATCGTTATTCCTCTTCTCCTGGGAGGAATCTCCTACACAGTAGGTACTGTATTTTATAAACTGGGTAAAAAAAGAAGATACTTTCACAGTATCTTCCACGTGTTTGTTCTCGCAGGAACAATATTACATTTAATAGCTATAAATACCGCCCTCTGAATCAGATAAATTTCTGACTCTCAGCCACTGCCATTTTATCGCATCTTTCGTTTTCGGGATGACCGTCATGACCTCTTACCCATTCGATGGTAACCTCGTGCTTAGCGATAAGAGTGAGCAGCTCATCCCAAAGCTCAGGATTAAGAGCAGGTTTTTTATCCTTTTTTCTCCAACCGTTCTTTTTCCAGGACTCTGCCCAGCCGAGGTTTATTCCGTTAGCGACATACTGAGAGTC